>DATKHW010000829.1:0-9049 GCA_035546275.1 Gemmataceae bacterium | reverse complement strand
CGTCAACTTCCCCTTTTCATTTTCCGGCCCGTCCTGGGGGGTGACGTCGAGTTCGCGGGGCTTCTTTTCCGGGTCCAGCTTGTAATTGGCGTGCTGCTCGGCTTGGCCGGGGCCTGCGATAGTGATCTTGTCCGCGCCGATGGTCCACTTCGTCGCCGCCGCGTCCTTGAATGGATGCGTTCCGGACACGTCCTTGCCGCCCATCTCCAGCGCCGTCACCCGCCACGTCCCCTGAATGGCGTTCTTGTCCTCGTTCGATTTGTCGTCGGCCGCGGGTTTGGCTGCTTTGGGGGCGGCCCTCGGCGCGGGGCCGGGATCGCCCGCCGTCTGATAGATCAATCTGCCGGTCCCCGCCAACAACGCGGCTGCCAATGCAAGCGCCGCCCCGATTTTCCAGGTCGATAACAGCATGGTTCGCAATACCCCCTGAGAAAGACGGATCGCCCGGGCCGACGCCAGGCCGCCCGCCGTCGCATCCCCGGCCGCGAACAGCGGCGCGGCCCGAATCGTCGCATCCACCAGCGCCGGCGGCGGCGCTGCAACGGCCAATGCATTCGGCCATGGTCCCTCGCACGGCCCGACGCCGCGCCGGGACAAGCGGGACCGCAGCAGATCGCGCGCCCGCGCCAGCCTGCCCTTGACCGTGCCGATCGGCCAACGCAGCACACGCGCCGCCTCCTCGTGCGTTTTGCCTTCCAGGTAGCACAGCACGACAGGCTGGCGGTACTTGTCCGGCAGACGCCGAACCTCTTCGTGAATGGTCGGATAGTCGGCGACGTCTGGTTCGACTGTCGCCGCCACGGCGTCGCAATCGGCCGGCTTCTCGCGCGATTGCCGCTTCCACTCCCGGCCGCGCAGCCGCGCCGCGACCTTATAGGCGACGCCATACAGCCAACCGCTCAGCAGGTCGCGCCTTCGCACGGCCCCAGCCCTACGGGCCAGCACCAGAAAAGCGGCCTGGAAGGCGTCCTCGGCCTGGCCGGCGTCGCGCAGCAAGCGCCGACAGACGCCAAGAACCATCGGGCCGTGGCGGACCATCAGCGCGGCGAACGCCGGCTCATCGCGCCCGGCGGCAAAGCGCTCCAGGAGCTGGGCGTCCGTCAGCGTCAAGACGCCTTCCAGCCCGGCCCGCCGCCCGATGCGCCGAAGCACCTCGCCCAGGGTTTCCGCGGCCACCCAGTCCCTCCTTCTATCCGCTTCCCAGGGATACTGCACTCATCATTATGTGCAGATACACTGTTTTTTATGATTCGTACTGGCGAGATAGGCCGTGGGCGCCGCGGCGACCAAGAACCTTCGAGCCACGTGGAAGACGCCGCTCCGGCAAGGGAGCGGAGGAAGCATATTCCGAAGCGCCAAGCAGCGAACAATGCTTGAACGGCCTCACAGGCGGAAGCCAAGGACCAACGTCAGTCTCCGACGCTCGCCTGGGCGAAGGCCTGGGACTCCACTTTAAGATGAAATCCATCGGAAAAGGTCACGGTGCGCGGTCGGTCCGTCTCGTTGCAGACGCAATAGGTCCGCACTTTGCCCTTTTGGAAGACCGCATAGAGGGGGTAATCGGCGGCGACGTCGGCGTTCACCCGACCAAGGGCGTTGAGGCTGTAAATCCAGTGGTAGACATTCGCTTTGCTGTCGCCGCCCTCGACCGTGAAACGGTTTCCGGCCGCTTCGAACTGCTTGACCGCGTCGGCGGGTTCGTCCAGGGCGCGGTACATCCATATGAGGTCGGGCCAGGCGCTCCAGTCCGTTCCGCCTCGCTCGCGCACTAGGGCGGCGTAGTTCTTCGCGACGTAGTCGGGATGCCGGCCAAGGTAGAGCGAGCCGCCGTGGATCGGCAGCCAGTTGATGCCGTGGATGTGTTCTGGCTTGGCGGAAAACCAAGTGCCGTTGGCGCCCTTGCCGCCCCAGACCATCGTTACGACCGACGGCGTGTAGCCCTTGGGGAAATTGTCGCCGTGAACGTCAAACCAGTATTCGTCGATCGCGTTCATTTCCGTCGTATAGAGGTAGACGCCGAGATCGCGGACCTCCGCATCGCCGGTCGCTTCGCCCCACAGAACCAGCCCAGTCCAGGCGTTCATCGCTTCGGACGACGACTCCTGATTGTTGCCGTCCCCGAACTTGGCATGACCGGACGCCCACGAGTGCCCGGCGTAGGGATCGAAGTTGCGCAGGAATGGGAACTGCTTGTCCGTGCGATCCGGGTCGGCGATGTCGCGGATCAGCAATTTCACCATGCCGCCCCACTTGGCGTCGGCGGCCCACGCCGGATCGCGCCGGGCAATCTCCGCCGCCGCCCGGAGGAAATAGCCGTAGTGGAAATGGTGGTCGTTGAGTTCGACGTCCGAGCCGTAGGACGCCGGATAGCCGATCAGCGTACCCCAGCGATCGTCGTAGTAGAACAAGCCGCGATCCTTGGTTTTTCCCTCCGCCGTCGCCGCGGTGAACCATTCCTCCAGCCGCTTCCGCAGGCGTTCACGCAGCGCCTTGGCCGCATCGTCCTGACCGTATTGCTCGGCGATCGGGATGAGCGATGCAACTTTTCCCATCCATTTCCCATCTGAATACGTGTTGCCAATGGCCGGGACGCGCGCGTCTACTTCTTCCTTCAGGTAGGCGGCCATACGGTCCTTGTCCGTCCCGCCGACGTAAGGCAACGCTGGAAGCACGCCGGGGAAGCGCATGGTCGTGCGGAGCGTCGTTCCCTCGACCAGCTTCATCTTGCCCCGTACGGAAGCGTACTCGCCGCGAAAACGGAGGCCGTCGCCGGCGTTGCGCCACTGGTGCGGGTAGAGCGCGAACAGCGTGCCGTCCACGTCGCCTTCGCGCGGCGTGGTGCGCAATGTGAACGTCGTCGTCACTAAGCTGGTTTTTTGATCGTAGCTCCACTCCACGCGCGTGTCGGCGACGTGCGAGTAAGCGTATCGCTTGAAGAGGGAAAGCGATTCGGTGGACTCGTCCGGCAGCAGAGCCAGAGAGAAATAGTGCTTGGCCTCGGCATGATTCGTCAGCGATTTGCTTTTCAGACCGGACCAGGTCGATGCGGTCGGGCCGAAGAGTCCGTAGGGCTTGCCGTTGATCGTGACGCCAAGCACCGGGCTGTTTTCGTCGCCGGACCACACGCGCGGCGCCTGTGGGAAGACGATGCGCGGATCGCCGCCTTCATAGAGGGCATATACGAACGGCGAGCCGTGGCCGTATGTGACCGTGATGCTATGCTGGCCAGAAGCAAAGCGCGCCGACACGAACCAATCGCTGAAGCCGTCGAGCCGGGCGTCGGGGAAGGCGTCCTCCGCGGAATGGCCGAGGACCAGGTCTTCGCCGTCGTCCGGCATGGAACCGAAGATGCCGTCGCGGTTGGCCGTGATGGCGGGACCGGGATAATAAACGCGCAAACCGGCCGGCGCCGCCTGAACCGCGAGTGGATGTGGATACTGGCGCTCCGAATATCTCATCCAGGCCAGCGAGCTGCACCAGTCGTTCGTGGGCGTCTTACCAACGACGTTGGCCGTCCGATAAATCGTCTCCGGCGGCGCCTTGGCGCCGCGCGGCAGCTCGGTCGTGTAGCTGCCGCCTCCCAGGGGGGCGATTGGGTCGGCGGCGACGCGCTGCGCCGATGTCGGGCAGAGAACGAAAAAGGCCGAAAATCCTGCGGCGAATAGCTCTCGCATCGGCTGTTCTCACAGTAGGGGCGAAGCTTTTTCAATATATGATATGTCGATGGCTTTAGCCTTGCAGGCTGGCAGGGCGGCGAGCGGCAGGAGCTAGAACAGAGCGGGCGCGAGGAAGAACATCGTTCGGCCGGCGGGTTCAGCGTGGGACGGCGGCGATGCTTGGCTCGTTCGATTGTACCGCATCCCGCGCGACAAACAACCGGGCGGGGCCATTTGTGCGGCCAAGCGAATAGAATGCCTCGCTTACTATCCTTTCTGGATGGCTAATGGAGTCAGAATTGCTACGGTGGGCGCTGTCCAAACGCGCTGCCTCGCCGTTCTCGCCCCAACGCGGCGGCGGCGATCGCGCCGACGAAAATCAAAGCTGCGCTGACGGCCATCACGTGGGAATACGCAAAACGCTCCGCAAGAACGGACTGAAGCCAGCCGATCGAAGCGGCGATGAGGTTGCCGCACTGGTAAGCGAAGCCCGGCAGGAAGCCGCGCACCTGGTCGGGGGCCAACTCGCTGATATGCGCCGGAATTACTCCCCAGGCGCCCTGGACCATAAATTGCATCAGGATGGCGCCCACGGCCAGCGTCGCCGTCCCCGAACTGAGCGCCCACAGCGGAACGACCGCCAGGGCGCCGACGAAGGCCGCAATCATTACCGACCGCCGACCCATCTGATCCGACGCCAGACCGAAGGCGGCGCCGCCCAGGATGGCGCCCACCATCATCACAATCACGACCTGCGAGTAGATCGCCGAGGTCATCCCGAGGGACTTAAGAAATGTGGGATACATGTCCTGGGTGCCGTGCGAAGCGAAGTTCATCATCGCCATCAGCAGCGTCAGGTAGAGCCAGAGCTTCCAATGCGAAGCGAGGGTGCGGCCCAGCTGCGACCAGCTTTCCGCCCGACTGCTCCGCCACACTTCGGACTCCTTGACGGCGAAGCGGATGAATAGCGCCAGCAGGGCCGGCGCGCCGCCGAGAAGGAACAGCGGCCGCCAGCCGAAGCGATCGAGCAGAAAATACGCCGCCGCCGCCGCCAGCAGATAGCCGAGAGCGTAGCCCTCCTGGAGCAGCCCGCTGAGCAAGCCCCGCCACCGGGCGGGCGTCTTCTCCATCACGAGCGAGGTCCCCACCCCCCACTCACCGCCCATGCCGACGCCGAACAGCGCTCGCAGCACAAGGAACACGGCCAGGTTGGGCGCGAACGCCGTGGCGACCTCGACCGCCGAATAGAAGACAAGATCGATCATCATCGGCATTCGGCGGCCATAGCGGTCGGCCAGCAGGCCGAAAAGAAAGGCGCCGACAGGCCGGCATGCCAACGTCAGCGTCAGCGAGGCGGCGACGGCCGGTTCCGTGACGCCGAGGTCGGTCGCAATCCTGGGCAGAGCGATCACCACCAGGAAGAAGTCGAAAGCGTCGAGAGTCCATCCAAGGAACCCGGCCGTGAGGGCGAAGGCGGCATCGCGCCGCTTGGCAGGCTCCGGGGCGTGGGGAGGGGACGATTGCAACGGTGCGCCGGGATTGGTGGCATGAGTCGCCGAAGGATGCGGCCCCTTTGCGGCCGTGACGCTTTCGGATGGCTGCTAAGCAGCTTCCCAATTCGGCGCGAGTAGCGTCAAGTGGACAGAGCCGGGATCGAACCGGCGACCTAAGGATTTTCAGTCCTTCGCTCTACCAGCTGAGCTATCTGTCCGTCGTGGAATTATCGTAAGCCGACGCGCCGCGGTCGTCAACCGCTGTCGCCGACGCATCGAGCTTGGGAATTCATCGCAAGCGGCGTGGGCTGCTTGCATTTCGGCCGTCGGCGGTGCAAACTGAGCGCTCACGCCCATTCCAAGGATTGCCCGCCAAGGGGGAAATATCATGCGGCCCGTCGCCGTCGCCACGCTCGCGCTCGAATTGCTGCTTGTCCTATCCCCGTCGGCGCCGGCCGCGGACGAGGCCGCGGTCGCCCTGGCCGGCACGCGCACCCACTTCAGCATGGCCGAGCCGATCGAGTTCGCCGTGCTCTACAAGAACGACGGCGGGAACGCGAAATCGCTGCCTTTGGAGATCCTCCACAGCGACGGCAGCACGGTGACGATCGACGTGCCGTTCGACGTTGCCGCCGGCAAGTCGCAGGCCCGCATGGTGACGCTGCACCCCAACGCCCTCAAACCCGGCGACTACACCACATACATCAAGACGGCCGGCGCCGCCAAACCGACCGCGTTCATGGTCGCGCGCGACGAACATCCCAACGCCTACATGATCGCCCAGTGGGTCCAGCATCAGGAACTGCCCGGCACGATCGCGGCCAAGGGCGGCTGGATGTACTTCAGCAGCGACTTCCATTCGCTCCATCCCCGCAAGCCGACGCCGACCGACACGGCCGATTATTACATCGCCGCCCGCATGAAGCCTTACGCCCTGTGCGTTTTCGGCGGCGGCCATCAGCTCGACCTCGACCTGCACAACGACTGGGGCGATCCGTGGGTGCAGCGCTCCATCGCCTGGCGGATGCAGCTTAACGCCCTGTCGAACCGGATTTATCCCATCGCCGGACTCCACTGCTACGACGAGCCGGGCCTGACCTGGTGGCCGACGGAGGCGGTCGGCGACGTCAAGGGCGACATCAACCCCTTCGCCGTGCCGCACCAGCTCGAAGAGTTCACGAAGCGCACGGGCAAGAAGCTGCCGGTCGGCCCCTTCGCCGTGACTGGCCCGCAGTATGCGAAAGACATGGACGGCTGGCTCGACTTCATGGAGCAGCGGCAGAAGTACCTGGAACAGGCGTGGACCGCCACATTCTGGGCCACGGAGTCGGTCGAGCCGAGATTCATCACGATCAACCAGGTGTCGAGCAGCTACGCCCCCGGCGACACGACCGATGGCGTGGACACGCGGCAGAACCGGGCCTACGACGTGCTGTCCGGCCACGGCGGGTACAGCGACGCGGGCTACGGCACGATGTTCCCGGTGCGCTCGGCCGAGGCGTTTCAGGGGTTCAGCGAGGGCAAGCCGCACTTCTACCTGCCGACCTGGGGCGCCATGAACTGGGCCCAGGCCCGCAACGGCGTCTGGATGTCGTGGATCACGAAGCTGGAGGGGATCGAGTACCCGCCGGGTCCGGATTATGCACTGGCCGGCGGGGAGGGCGGCTATGACGGGACGAACTCGGTCTTTGAAATCGCCGAGATCAACCGCCGCCTGGCCCTCGTCGGCGACGTGATGCGGCAAATCCCCAAGACGCCGGCACCGGTCGCCGTGCTGCACAGCACGCGGCAGGACGCCTGGGACATCGCCACGCTGAATAGTCCGAAGATCCATTCCGGCGCCGCCCCCTACGCCAACATCCACCGGGCCGCCGTCGATTCCTGCTTCTTCCGCGTGATGGAGCAGGGCATGGTCCCCAACTGGATCGACGAAATCGAGGCGACGGACTCAACGAAGGGCGTTGAGTTCCTGAGGCGTTGGAAAGTCATTATGTGCCCCCGGCTGACGACGGCGACGCCGGCGTTCCGCAAGGTGCTGGAGGATTACGTCGCGGCCGGCGGCAAGCTGATTCAGTTCAAAGGCGACGGCCTGATTATCAAGGGGAGCATCGTCGCGGACCACGGCTTCGGCGACCCGTCCGAGCGCTGGGAGGAGGTGCAGAAGGACGGCGGCTACTCGTCGCGCATGTACCGTGATCTGGGATGGCGGAAGTGGAACAACGACCTGGCGCCGACGTTCGCCAGGGACTTCGCCGACTGGATCGGCGAGCAGCCGTACCGCAGCAGCAACCATGACATCTTTCTCGGAGTCCACAAGGCGGGCGAAACGACGTACCTGCTGTTTGCCAACAATGCGCAGAGCCAGGAGGACCCGCGCGGCGTCAAGGCGGAGCTGATCCCGGCGGAGACGACGGTGACGATTCCGAAGGGCGGCCCCGTCTATGACGTGTTTAACGGCGGCGAGGTGCCGATCAAGAACGGCAAGGCAAGCCTGCAACTGGCGGCGGGCGACGGGGCGTGTTGGCTGCAAGTACCGCCCGGCATCGAAAAGAGAGGTGGGCTTGCAATTTTTCCGGCTATCAAAACCCCGGTGCAGGAAGTGCAGTCCGGGGCCTTTGGAGCCAGGCTTTATTACCCTTTCCAGGTGCGGATTCTGGATGCTGCAGGCGACGTGCTTGGCGAGCGCTATTGCAGTACTGTGCCCGACTCGAACGGTGATTCAAAAACGACTGTCGCCTTTCCCCTAGGATATAATTCGCCGACCGAGGGCAATGTCGCAGAGTTGCGTCGGCTTGATATGCCGTTGCCTCACACCACTAGATTGCCTAGCGGAGCTTGGGAAGGCGGTGACCTGGCAACTGTAAATGCCGGCCCCGTTTCAATCTACTTTGACGATGCAAGATCAATTGTCGATTTGTTCGCCGGCAAGGCGATCGAACCGCCCTACGACAAGCTGAACTGGGACGCCAAGCGCGTCTGGAACCTCGACCCGAAGAAGTTCGCCGTCTTCGGCCCCGACGCCGCCGCCAAGAAGATCGCCGACGCCCTCATGGCGAAGGGCATGACCGTCGAGGTCAACCCGAAGTATGAGATCAAGCCGTTCGTGCGCGAGCCGGGCCGCGGCGGCGCCGGCCCCATCTTCGGCCTCGACAACTTCGAGAACATCAACGCCCATGCCATCGTTCTGCCGGGCAGTCCGCTGCTCAAGGTGTCGTTCGACCGCGGCCACATCAACCGGCCCGTTACCGACACGTTCCCCGGCCCCGGCCGCGCCTATGTGCAATGGGGCGTCAGCTGCTACCAGCCCGGCTGGGAGGACGTGTTCGTCCAGGGCGATCTCGACGCCGGCGTCGCCTGGCTGCTCGACTCCATCAACGCCAAGGTGGAGCCGAAACCGACGTTGCTGGAGGCGAAGATCCACGCCGTCGAGCCGAAGATGACGGAGCTGTCCGCGAAGCTCGCCGTCGGCTCGGAGATCAAGCTGATCGACACGCCGGTCGGCGTCGGCGCCAGCCCGGACGGCAAGACGACGTATGTGCTTCTTTACGGCGGCGATGTGGCCGCCTACGGCGCCGACGGCAACCCGCAATGGCATACGCAAGCGCTCCTCGAAGGCTGCAACCTCGCCGTCAGCCCCAAGGGCGACCGCATCGCCGTGGCCGGCTATCCGGGGCTGCTGGTGCTGGACGCGAAGGACGGCCACGTCCTCGGCGGCCACAAGGCCGCGCCTTACGAGAAGGGCGATGTGCCGCCGGCCAACAAGATGCTGGCCGCGGCGTGGAACGACAAGGGGACGCTGGTCGCGGCCGGCTGGGCGTTCCCCAATCCCAAGGCGCTGGCGCCGGCCGTGGTGCTGGACGCCGACGGCAAGGAGGTTTCGCGGCCGAAAGTGCAAGGCGG
>DATKHW010000828.1:0-20015 GCA_035546275.1 Gemmataceae bacterium | reverse complement strand
GTCCCGCCAGAAACCGGCCTTGTCGCCCAGCTGCTGCTGACTAGGGCCGGCCGCGTCCCGCAGTTCACGCAACTGGCCGGCGAAACACGGCCGCGGCGTCCTCCTTCTCAGTCAACGCCCTCGTTGTTCCATCCTCTTCACGGCGACCGTCAGCGCGTGCCGGGCGTCGTCGAAGCCCTTGATAACTCTTTGCAGGGCATCCAGGTAATCCCGGCGTTCGCCTGGCGACAACCGGCGGTGGTGCTTCTGCGCCCGCGCTTCTCGGCCGATCGCCTCGGCCAGCTCGCGTAAGCGGACGACGCGGTTCTTGATTTGTGGCAGGCGAATCATGGTCCGCTTCTCGGCCGGGAGAGGTGCAGTGTAGACGGGCGGCGAGCGGGAAGGGTAGGTCGGCAGGCCCTTGACCGCGGCCGGTGCCATGTGACGAGTGGCCATCCTATGATTCGTTTCGTATAGTAATCCCGTTGCTCTTCATCTCTGGCGTCCCGCGCCCGGCCGATGTCGAAGAGTGCGGAGTCCGGACCGGCGAAGCCGTTACGGAGCGGATCGCCCCCTTCGTAGCGCCGTGCGACCCCTCACCTCCTCACAGAAAGAAGGCCTGCCGTGACAAGGAGCCGTCCGAATGAAGTGATACTGCGCCGGTGCGCGACTCAGGACGAACCGCAGGTTGCCGCCTCGCCGGACGGCTCCTTCGCCCCCGTGACGCCTTTCGGTGGTGAGGAACTCGTGGCCGACTCCCGGAACGGTCTGACGTCGCGGCAGATCGTTGACGGCAGGCTACAGGCCCTGCTGGGCGGCGACTCCGGAACGGCCGTCTGGACCGGGCACCGGACCTCGGCAGGCTAACCGGGAAGATGACGCCCCTCTCGACGTGCATGGATGGGGCCTGGTAGGGGCCATGCAGCAGCCGCACCCGGTCATCCACGACGCCGCGCATGGATGCGCCCTCAGCGGTCGATCTTGCAGCCGGGCAGCGTCTTCTGGAGTTCAGCGACGCCCTGGTCCGTCGCCTGCGTTCCGGTCAGCACAAGCGACTTCAGCTTCGTCATGCCTGTCAACGCCTTCAGCCCCTCGTCCGTGACACGGTCGCCCGCCAGGCTAAGCGTCCGCAGCTCCGTGAAGCCGGTGAGCCGCCGGACGCCGGCGTCTGTTACGCCCGTGTAGGCCACGCTCAACGTCTCCAGGTGTTTCAGACCGGCAAGGTGCTTCATGCCGGCGTCCGTCACCGCTATGCAGACGGAGATGTCGAGGGACCTGAGCGCCGGGAGAGCGGCCACGTTTTTCAGGTCGGCGTCCACGACGGCGACCCCGGCCAGGTCCACGCCGACGACGGTGCGCGCACCCCCAGCGTCGGAAGTAGTAAAGCTGGCACCGAGGCGTTTCAAGGTTTTGGCCGCCGCGTCCTCGGCGTCGTCGGCGCAGAGCGGCGGCTGCGCAGCAAGCAGCAGGGCGGCGGTCAGGACAAGGCGCTGCAACATGGATGCGAACCCGGTGTGAAGGGTGCGGGCGACGGCGGCTATGCTACCCGGCCCGCAGAGCGACCGCAAGCGCTCTCCTCCCCGGCGGCCCCGCGACGTACCATTTGCGGGAGATTCCACGCCTCCCAAGGTGAATGCAATGGCTGCCGAGAAAGTTAGCGGCGAAGAGTACCGTCTGATCTTGCAACTGGAAACGAGCCTCCTGGCGTGGCTGCGAACCAGCCTATCGCTGATGGGCTTCGGTTTCGTGATCGCTCGCTTCGGGCTGTTCTTGCGGGAGATCGCCCAGGCCAATCAGCTCACGGTCCGTCCCTATCCGTGGCCGACGCAGGTGAACAGTTTCACGGGCACCGGCCTCATCATGCTGGGAATCGCGGTCCTGCTCTTCGCGGTGTGGAACCACCAGAGGACGGTGGAACGGCTGCGTCAGGGCGACTTGGCGCGGCCCTCGCGATGGTCGTTGGGCGTTATCGTAGGTCTGCTGCTGGCGGCATTGGGTTTGGGGCTGGCGATTTACCTGGCGCTGGTCTAGCGAAACGAAGGCGAGTCGCTCGCACCATTCCGCACCAAGCTGGCGCGGCGGCTTGCCTTGCGTAGTGGGCGAGGCTGTCGGTAGCTAAGCCGCCGGCTCAATGCACCGCGCGTCCTGGTGTTTCACGTCGTTCACCCACGTCGAGACGGGATAGGCCCGCATCCTCTCCGCCGGGAACGGCTTCATCAGCGGCGCCAGTGCCGCGGCATCCTGCTGGGCCGGGTCAAGCCACTGATCAAAATCCCGCG
This sequence comes from Gemmataceae bacterium, assembly GCA_035546275.1. GTDB lineage: Bacteria > Planctomycetota > Planctomycetia > Gemmatales > Gemmataceae > UBA4732. Next base: position 17,757 of record DATKHW010000828.1, on the reverse strand, counting down.
GGTCCACAATCACCGGCATCCGGTTGTGAATCGTCGCCGTCAGGCCGTTCGGCGCAGTGATCAGGATGCCGCACGATTCGATCGGGCCGTCCGGACCGGCCCACGCTTCCCACAAACCGGCGAATGCGAGCGGCCCATCCTCCGCAAGACGGATGGCGTAAGGCTGTTTCCTCTTCGCCGTGAGCGGTTTCCACTCGCAGAAACCGTCGGCGGGGATTAGGCAGCGGCGCTTGCGGAAGGCGCTGCGGAACATGGGCTTCTCCGGCGCCGTCTCCGAAATGGCATTGATCGGCGCGAGTTTTCCATCTTTGGACCAAGCGGGAATAAACCCCCAGCGAAGGCTGACCAATTCGCGGCCGGCCTCGGCGACGCGGACCGCAGTGATGGATTGCGTTGGGGCGATGTTGTACTGCGGATCGAGTTCGGGGACGCCTGCCAGCTGGAACAGGTCGGCGATGGCGGGGCCGGGGGACAGGAAGAAGAATCGACCGCATAGGACGATAAGGATGCAGCTGTAACGGCGTCACGGAGGGTCGGGGAGGCGGCAGTTCGGACCAGCCACGGGAGGGTAGGTCGTGCGGACGACAGAGCAGGCGGGATCGCACCAGTTCGCGGAGGCCACGGCCAGCGAAGGATTGCAAGAAGAAAAGAACGCCGCGCCGCGTCTGTGCATCGGGGGAGACTGCACAGTCGCGGTGCGACGAGGGAGGCGGTTAAGAGGGAAACGGCCGACAACGGCGAGTGGTGCAGACGTGCCGGACGCCGGACCGCTCCGCCAACAGAAGAAACCGCGGCGTGGGCGCGGGACCGGACGGGGCTTTTATCCACGGGCAGCGTGGCGGCTGCTGTTTGCTAGGGGCGCGCCCGGCCCGGCCCGCGAGCGTCATGGCCAGCGCCGAGATGGCGGCCGGCTTGCGCCCCCACAGCAGCAGGTCCCACCGGCGCGCCTCGGCGGCGGCCGGCAGCAACATGCCGGCCGCGGCCAACCAAACCAAGACGAGCATGAGGAATTCTTGGTGAGTTCTGTAAACTCCGAATTCAAGAACACGGCCCCCGGCGTGGGCTTCCGGGGGCCGTTGGAGGAAAACCGCCGGATACGGCGAATCACAGCTGCGTGAAATCGACCGTGTTGCCATCTTGGAAGCCGCCGGCGTACTGCAGCTGGTACCAGTGCGGGGTGAACCAGTCGGGGGAGTTGAGGCTGGTCGCCTTCAGACCGCGGACCGAGCCGTCGCAGAAGGCGAAGTTGACGATGCCGCCGGTGTGCCGGCTGCCGTAGGTGTACCATTGGCTCGGCGTTTCCAGGTCCCAGGCCAGCGGGAAGGCGCCGGCTCCCATCCAGGCGGTGTAGTAATCGCGCGGAGCGGCGCTGGTGCCGCCGAGCGTCTCGCCGAAGCCGATCGTGTTGGCCGTGCCGTCGCAGGCGGTGATCACGGAAACCTTGGTCGCCGAATTGCAGAAGTACGGGCCGCACCACTGGCTGTAGAACGTGTCGCCGTTGACCGAGTCGTTGCCGAGCGAGCCGGCGCTGGGAACGTAGTTGCTCGCGCCGGGGCCGACGCCGCCGAACCAGCCTTCAAAATTGAAGCCTCCATAGGGGCACGAATAAGCCCAGTAGCTGCCGATCTGGGCGCTGTACGGGTTGTCCGAGGGGCACTCGAACGTCTTGATGTGAATCAGCGACTGGCTGTAGGCGTAGCCCCACCAGGGATAGTTGGGGCTTTGGCCGTCGGTGAAGTTCGGCTTCGCCGGGTTGCTGGATGTCGGGATGGGCTGGACGCACAGCGGGTTGATCTGGTTGTAGAGGTTGCCCTGTTCGATGAAGGGCAGGAGGAACACGAGGGCGCCGCAGCAGCTAATGCTGTTGTAGCCGGGGGGCAGGTTGCCCTTGGCGCTTTCGTAGTTGAGCGCGCCCAGCGCGATCTGCTTGAGGTTGTTGCCGCAGGTCATGCGGGCGGCGGCCTCGCGGACCTTCTGGACGGCGGGGAGCAGCAGGCCGATGAGGATGGCGATGATGGCGATCACCACCAGCAGCTCGATCAGCGTGAAGCCGTGGCCTTGGCGGAAGCGACGGAAAGAAGGCATGCGCGGGACTCCTTGGGAAAAATGGAGAATGATTCCGCCCGATCAGGGATCGGGCTGATTCCCTTCAAGCCGGCGACGGCGCAGATCGTCCCTGGCGCAAGACGATCAACCATACCTGGCTACAAGTCGTGGCGCCGCGTCATGAATGATTGTCCCAGCGGGGGCGACCGCGGCCGAAACATTGTTGCCAATTGGCTATAAACTGACGTGAGGCGGCCCTGGTTTGGGACCAATTGGTCCCAAAGTGCCATTCGGCGATCCGTTGTGCTTGCGGCGTCCCGGATGGCAGCTTGTCTACATCTGTAGACACAAACGGCGGTTCCGCGTCCGTAAGGGCCGCCCGCTCGAAGACTCACGCCAGCCCCAGCCCCCGCGCCACGGCCGCCCGCGCCTCCCCGCGCCGCTCCGCCTCCGCCAGGGCGGCCTCGCGGCTTGGGGGTCGTGGCGGAAGTCCCCATTCAGCAGCGGAATCCGCTTGCCCTCGGCCCCGCCGCGCCGGACAATCGCTCGCGGCCGCTGGATTTTTCGTGCCGCCTCCATGCCCGTCGGATAAACTCGCTGGCTGCGATCCATTGACGCATTGCCTAACTGGAGAAGGCGATGAAGGACCAAGAGTATTTTCAACTGCTGCACGCGGAGATTCGGGCGGAACACGAATTGGTTTACCACCGGATGAGCTGGTACGTGGCGTCCCAGGCATTCCTGGTCGGTGCGTTCGCCGTCCTCGCCGTGGACGCGAAGCAGGTGCGGTTGGCTATAGCTGTCGTCATCCTGGGCGCGTCGCTGTCCCTGCTGTTTTGGGTGCCGATCCTGCTGGGGCGTGTTGCGATGGAAATGCTCCGGAAAGAGGAAAAGCGGGTCCTCTCACTGCTGGCCGGAACGCCCCCCGCGCCGCCGCCCGCCCCCAACCACGCCCAGAAGTTTCACACATTGTGGTTCTTGGGCAGTCAGAGGTGGATTCATTGGTTCAGCATGGGCGCGCCCTTGTTGATCCCATTAGCACTGCTTGTTTTCTGGCTCTTTGCGCCTTTTCTGGTCCGCTGGGCGTAGGACGGCTGCCGGCCGCCCGGCCGGCGAACCACGGCGGCGGCATTGTTTTGCCTCCCCCTTGATCCCCGCCGCCCTGCCGGCGACCATAGGAGGCGGCGGAATGGGCGTGAAGGCGGTGGGTGTCACGATGGGGCGTTGGGAGACAGGTTATATGGCGGACGATTCGCGACCTCCGAAGGCGACGGGCTGGCTATTGTCGCTTCGATACTGGATCTGCATTGCCATCGGCATTGCGGCGGCTGAAGCCGTCGGTGATGCCGTACAGCCCTCGCTCGGCTTCTGGCCGGCGTTCGCCATCAAGATTGCCGCAGGCGGCGCGGGCGCGCTCATCGCGGCTCTGGTCTGGCAGTCGATCGCCGGCCGGCGCGAATAAACGTGCAGCCGGCCGATTTTTTGGGCAGCCGCCCGGCCGCAGACTTTGCACTTGAACTGTCCAAAAACTATCTCTTGCACCTAAATCGAGGCGGCTGCACCAAAACTTCCAGACGGCATGTTTTAGATAGTCGGAATCCCGTTGCCCTGCTGCCGCCAACTCGGCTAAACTCTCGGCGTTCTTGCCCACGGGAGAAACCCATGCACGCCTTCGTTCTTGCAGTCTTGACATCCGCTCTGACGGCGTCCGACGCCCCGCCGCCCGAGGCGGTGACGATCGTGGACTGGGCGGATTTGCGAGGACGGTGGGAAACCGATTTCGGCCGGAAGAACCGCCATAATGTCGTAGAGGCTGCATCGCCGGCCCCGGTGCCTTGTCACGCAACTCGAAGCCAAGGTCGAACGCCTGACCCGTCAGCGGTAGCGGGCGCAGCGCGCCTGCAAGAGCAACATATCGACATCGATCCTGGGCGATGTGTCATTCGACGCGACCTCGCTGTATCACCGGTGCAGGCCCATCGTTAGCAGCTGGTGTTGTTGGATAATCTCGTCGTGCCTTTGCATAATCTGCTGTTGCATTTGCACAATCTGCTGGCGGACCCTCTCCTGGTCCTGGCGCACTTTCTGCTGAAACGCAATGGGATCAAACGGCATCGGGGGCTGCTGCGGGACCGCTTGTGCGGGAAATCTAACCTGAGGGACCGCCGCCGGTCCTGCCACCGGCGCTTTGGGCGGGACCACCACCGATCCTGCCACCGGCTGTGCCGGTTGCGCATCTGGCTGGTTCCGAGCCTGGTCTATTATTTCCTGCCGAGACTTGGCCATTTCGTCAGCGAGATTCCGCAGATCGTTCTGGTCCTGCACCGTCTGCTGCCATAGTTCATTTTGATACCGCTCAATCTCGGCCGCATGTTCCGCGGGATCATCCGCCCGAACGCTGGGCGCGACTGCCGCCAGCACGCCGAGGGCAAGAAAGGCCCCGAGGAAACGCAGGCTGGTTGTTTTCATGGTCGTCGTTCTCATGGCAAAGATTCCAAGGCGCCAAACGCTCTTCAGCCAAAGTTGCCTAGGGCTCGGCATGGCCCCCACCCTTCACCAAGGAGACGTGGTATACGCTGCCGCTTGCGCGCCTTGGCATGCGTTTCTGCGGGCCGCGTCAAGGCGCGCCGCCCTCGCCTTCGCTGTGCGGCGAGCTAAGGGCGCGCAGCACGTCGGGACTGGTGCGATCACTGATGAATCGAACCGAGCCGTCGGCCATGAGGAAATTTGCACCTCCGCCGCCCGGCCGACCGGCCGCAGATCTGCCGGCCCGCGTGGTTCACGCGGTGGAGCTGGGGCCGGTGCGTCATCTGTTGGGCGCGGAGCTGACGAAGCCGTTGACCAAAACGGAGCTGCGTGCGATCCTTGCACGCTTGGCCTGACAGCGGATTGACGTCGCATGGTCGCCCCGCTGCCGCGTCCGGGCGGGCGTCGAACCGGCTCCCGAAGGGAGTAATCGCGACGTGAGCGCCGGAGCGGGCGCTTCGTGAAACCCATATGAATGCCTTGCGGAGCGTATTTGCGGATTATTGGCCCGTCAAGCTGCTTGGCCAGCCGTGGGCGGCAGCTGGCGCCCCGAATAGGGGCGCCTAGACTTTCGCCGTCGCAGATCGCGGTTGCAAGGAATACTTGGCACCCGGTGCCGTTCGGGGGTAGGATTCAAAAGTCCGGGCCGGGAATGTCGCCTCCGGCCCGCGTGGCCAGCGCCTGCCACGTCAGCGCGGAAACGTCGCTGCTCACCGACCGTACCGAACCGTCCATCAGCAGGCAGTTGACCAGCCCCGTGTGCCAGCTGCGTGAAGTCACCACCGCGTAGGTGACGCCGGTCGCAGTCGCCGACTCCTGATTGGAGACGAAATCGATGTCGTAAGTGTTGCCGTCCGTGTAGACATAGGGCACCTTGGTGTTCGGCGCGAAGGCCGTGGTGAATCCGGCTTGCGTCACCAGATCGCTGTAATAGTCCAGGTGGAGGTTGTTGTTGACCGAGCCGCCGACGCAGTAGGTCGCTGCGAAGGTCGCCGGGTTCGCGGGCGGCGGGGCGCCGGCCGCATTCGGGATCTTGCTGTTGCGATAGTAGCCGACCGGCGCCTTGCCGCCTCCGCCCAGGAGCTGCGCCTTCACCTCGGAGGCGGCCAGTGTGCAGCTCATCCCGTCCACGAACACCGGCGGCGCCAGCGCCTGGTTGACGACAAACGCGCCGTCGCCGCCCTGCCCCGTCCCCCAGTTGTAAACCATCCAGGTGCCGTAGTTGAAGCCATAGGTGATCGGGTATTTGACGACGGGATTGCCGCGGGCGTCCGTGCCGTCGGAGACCGGGACGACGTTGGGATCGCTTGGGCACTCGTAGATCGGAATCTTCGCCTGCGCGGCGGAGGAGTTGCTGGCCGTCGCGGAGCTGCTGGCGATGCCGCTCTCGTACTGGGCGGAGAGGTTGCCCTGCTCGATATAGGGAAGGAGCTGGACGTGAATCGACACGTTTCCCGTTGCAGGGACCGGATAGACCTCGGCGGGCGGGAACGTTCCCATTGCCGATTCGTAGTTGTGCAGGGCCAGGCCGATCTGCTTGAGGTTGTTCTGACATTTCATGCGTGCGGCGGCCTCTCGGATTTTCTGCACGGCGGGCAGCAGCAGGCCGATCAAAATGGCGATGATGGAAATCACCACCAACAACTCGATCAGCGTGAATGCCAGGCGACGGCGCAAGCAGTTCTTCATGTCGTGGTTTCCGTGCATCGGGGGCGGATCGTTGCGTTGGGCGCCAGCGTTTCGCCCCCCGTCATGGCATATGGCGTGCCGCCTGGAAATCGCTCGAAATCCCGAGAAAGAGCGCGGCCAGCGTAAACGTGCCGATCACTTTCTGAGCCCCGATGGATATTTCGTGGCCGGTATTCCTGCACTCCTGCGGCTAACAGGAGATGCGTTGAGACGGCTTGCCATCTTCCCGGCACCCTCGCAGCGGAATCCGCTTGCCCTCCGCTCCGACGCGCCGGACAATCGGTCCCGGCCGCCGCGCGCTTACTTCGGCAAGCCGTGCAGTGCCGCGCAGGCGAATCGGGCGGCGGCCGAAGCGCCGATGTCGCCGACCCGATAGCAAGGGCGACAGCGATCGGCCGCGCGGCCCAGCCGGCGAACCACGGCGGCGAACGCAAGTGGGCGTGCGGGTAGGCGGTTCGATCCTCTTTCCAACACACAGATGGAGGTGTTACATGACCAGACAGCCTTCGATGCGATGGATGACGGCCTGCATGATGGCCGTGGCGTGCGCCGGCCTGGCGCGGGCCGACGACCCGTTTCGACCGAGGTCCGTGTGGATCAACGATGACAAGGGGTTGACCCTCAAGGTCATCGAGCGGGACGGCCGGTCGTTCCGGGCGCGGTTCACCATCGGCGACGGGATCGAGCGGGTTGTCAGCGGCACGGTCAAGAACGGCAGGGTCGATTGGCTGTCGGACGACGTGGAGGCCGTGCGGGGCGGCGCCGGCGGCGACAACCACGGGGTCATCGTCGATGACGACACGATTATGTTCGTGTGGATAGACGGCGACGGCAAGAACGGCTCGTTCACCCTGCACCGACGCTAGCGAATCAGGCCCCGCGTTCCGCGCCCGGTGATTGTCGTAGGGCCGGTAAGCGTGCCGGTGTTCACGCAGTACCGACTCGTGGATGCGGCCAGGCCGTGAGCTGGGGCGGTCCGGAGTTCCTGGCTTGTCCGCATTGCTCCGAACGGTTTACACTGGCGGTCCTTGGACCAGCCAATCCTGACACGGAGGTTGAGATGCGCCAGTGGATCGCCGTCCCGCCGCTCTGTCTGATCCTCGTCCTTTGCGGATGTCAAACGGAAGTCCAGCAGACGCCAGCGCCAACCGTCAGCTACATCGCAGCACCCCAGGGGACAGCCCTGGCCGCCCCGCCGCCGGTCGCACCGCCCCATGCGACGACGGCCCCGGCGCCCGTTCCGGGGACCGTCGCGGCATCGCCCCCGCCGGGCGGTTCATACGCGTATCCGCTTACTCCGCCTGTCGTCCAGACGCAGCCTCCGGCGCCCACAGTCCCCGCCCCAAGCCCCGACGAGATCAGGCAGGCCCTGCGGGAGAATGAGGACGCCCTGGCAACTCTTCGGACAGCGCAGCGGGCGCTGGAGGCCAGCCACAATAAGCTGGAAGAGCTGATGCGGCGCCAGGCGGCCCAGCCAGTGGTCCCGGCCACGACGGCCCCAGGGTCGGCCGCGGTTTCCAGTTATTAACTCAACGACCTCTGGCACGCAGCGGGCGCGCCGGCTACTCCCGCTGCTTCCGCCTATCACCGGCGCTCCCGCCTCATCCGCTCTACGACCTTGACCAGAACGTGCCGGGCGTCGTCGAATCCCTGGATGGCGCCGTGCAGGGCGTTCATGTAGGCGCGGTGTTCAGCCGGCAACAGCAGCTGGTTGTCCTGCTGCATCTTCACTTCCCGCCCGAAGGCCTCGGCCAGCTCCCGCAAGCGGCCGACGCGGCGCTTGATCTGGTACAGCGGCATCATGGCTTCCTTCTCCCGGCTGGGAGGCAGGACAGTGTAGCCGGGCGCGGCGTGGGAAGGACAGGTCGGCACGCGCGGGCGGCGCCGGATGGGATGGAAGCAGTGAAGGGCCGAAAGTCGCAGGGGAAGGGCGGGCGGCCCGCGTTGAGGCAGGAAGTCATGCAACCGTGGCGCGGGGACGCCGCACTACTGTGGGGCGCGACTCGCCCCCGCCGCCGATCGCCATTCCATCTCAGGAGGCCCTTATGGTCACGCGCACCTGCTTACTGTTGTGCTTCGCCGCAATCTCCGCGGCAGACGACAAATCCGACGCGGCCAAGCTCAAAGCAGATCTGGCCGATTTGCAAGGCGTCTGGCGACTCATCGGCTTCGAGGTCGATGGCCAGGAAGCCCTCTTGCAGGAACACAAACAGCTCCGCTGGGTCATCAAGGAAGACAACGTTTTCTATGGAGGCGAGGAACTCGCCAAGCTCACGCTCGTCCCGGCCGCGATGCCCAAGTGCCTCGACCTCGGCTTGCTGAAATCCAAGGGCGTTCTCGAAGCCATCTACCAGCGGGACGAGGATCGACTCAAGATTTGCGTCAACATCAGTGCCGACGGCGTCAAGGAGCGGCCCTCCAGGTTCGACAACGAGGGCATCGAAAAGTTCCGCACCCTGCTCTTCGTGCGCGATAAGCCTGGAACCGAGTTGGAAGGCGCGGCGGGCTTCGTCGGCGTTCAACTGCGGGCCGACGAGCAGACGAAGGAAATCCAGATCGTCGAGACTATCAAGGACGGCCCGGCGGAAAAAGCCGGACTAAACAAGGATGATGTCCTCCTCAAAGTGAGCGGCGACGCGGCCGCAGACCTGAAACAAACCGTCAATCTGTTGCGGCAGTTTAAGCCTGGCAGCGATGCGGTTCTGCGCGTGCGCCGTGCCGGTAAGGAGCAGGACATCACGATCAAAGTGGGTGTGGCGCCGTTCTTGTTCTTCAATCCCTAACCCGCTACCGTTCCCGTTCCCTCAATGGCGCGGGCCAGAAGCAGTCACACGCAACCGGGAAAGGGGTCGCGAGGGGAGTCGAATCGAGATAAAACCGCGCCGAACGAGGCGTTGCAGCCGACCGGGGCCGCGATTTGGGATTTTCTGAGTAGGCGGTTCAGCCCGCGGCCCGGCGGCTGCACTTGGGATTCCGCCACCGAGAGTGGGGAGGGAGTTGTGCGTACATCTTGGACTATGCTGATCGTCCTGCTGGCGGCGCCGATAGGCGAGAGCTGCGGCGAGGAAAAGGCCATCACACCCGACCTCGGCAGGATCGCCGATGGCAAGGGCTGGACCGTGCATAACGCCACTGCCGAGACCGCCGAGGTCGATGGCAAATCGGGCGTCCGCCTAAAGGCCAAGGCCGATTCGGCTACCGGCATTGCCGGCCTGGTCCTCGCCGACGGCGTGAAGTTCACCACCGGCGTCATCGAGATCGACCTGAAGGGAAAGAACGTTCGGCCGAGCTTCCTGGGCGTCGCGTTCAACGTGACCGACGAAAAGACGTTCGAGGCCGTGTACTTCCGCCCATTCAACTTCAGGGCCGACGGGGAGTTCAAGAGCCGGGCCGTCCAGTATATCGCGTGGCCGGAGCACACCTGGGAGAACCTGCGCACGAATCAGCCCGGGAAGTTCGAGGGACCGGTCAGTTCGGCGCCCGACCCCGAGAAGTGGTTCCACGCCCGCATCGAGGTCGGCACGAAGCAAGTGCTGGTCTACGTCAACGACGCGAAGGAGCCGTGCTTGACCGTGGACAGGTTGGCGGAAGGTGGCGAGGGCTGTCCCGTGGGGCTGTTCGTGGACTCGGGGGATGGCCTGTACGCCGGCCTCAAGGTCATCCTGAACAAGTAACAACGAGTTTCCAGCTCGTCCAGGCGTGTGATGCGTGAATTCAGCTGCGGTAGGCCGATCATTCTCCCTTTCCCGACCGAGATAGGCGCAGTGCTAACGGGCGGCGAACGGGAAGTGCAGGTCAGCCGCTCGATTTGCGACGGCGCTTGCGGTAGAAACCGTCGATGTCCAGCACGAACCGACGACACTTGACCGCTTGCGGCGTCCGCCCCGTCCGCTGTGCGACCTCCTCATCCGCCATCGTTCCCAGCACGGCGTCCTCTTCCGGCTCCCACGGCCGACCCGCAGCGGGCGGCCATGTCCCCCGCGCTTTGTGGGCCTCGGTCATGCTATAACGCTTGGGAAGGAGGAAAAACTCCCACCGTTCACGGTGCGCCTGCTGACTTCAACGGCCATAAAGGGTTCGGCGCCACCTCCCAGGCCGCGATCTCAGGGCTTCTCCCGTTTGTAGGTGACGAGGAACAGTTGGGTGCCCTCGGTGGTCTTGAACTCCGTGGGGCGCCCCTTGCCGCTCAGGTCGTAGCAGATCTTCAGGGTGTCGCCGTCCGACTCGTAGATGGCCAGGAACGTCTTCCCCTTGTTCGGGCCTTCCGTGCCGGTGATGTCCATCGCCTTCGGCTTCGCCGACGGGTCCAGCTTGACGGTCCCTTGGTCGGGGCTCTTGCCGACGGTGACCGTGTACTTGCCGTCCTCGAGCGTCAACTTGATGGATTTGCGGACCTCCTCGGCGCACGGCTTCCCGCCGAGTTCTGCCGCCGATGCCAGCCAAGTGCCTTGGATGGCGTCACTGTCCTTGGGGCCGTCGCTCTTGGCAGTTTGCATGATTGAGAGCACCAGAGTGAGGGTAACGAGCGGAATCCAACGCATGGGAATCTCCTGAGCACCGCCGAACACGGAGTTCAGCAGGAACGCCGCTGTGGCATCCCCGACGAGGCCTGGGTTCGGTCGCCTCGCCCGCAAGTTGGCTGCGGCGTTGTCTGTTGCAGCGACTCATTCAGCCGACGCCGCCCGGCCTGGGGGCGTCCGGGACGGATTCATTACGGATGAAAGTAACCAGAGCGGATCGGTCGTGCAAGGAAAATTCGCCTACGCCGCCGGCTCCAAACACCTCGCGTCGTCATGGCGCGGATCGTTGACCCACAAGCCGACCGGGTAGGCCCGCATCCCGCTGGGGAGAACAGTCGGCAGGAAACAGGGCGGGGCCGCACCGTGGGTTCCGGCGGCCTACTTCTTTTGCTGCTCGAAGCGGAACGATTCCAAGAAGCGCCGAGGCTCTTCCTCGTCCTTACGCGCGCTGGGGGTCGTCGCGGCGATCTGGTAAATCGTCCCGCCCCTCACGAACAGACGGGTCGTCACCGTGAAGCCGCTGCCCCCGGCGCACTCCAGTTCCCGGCCGTGCGCGCCGTCCAACGTGAGGGCGCGCTCCCGCACCACGTCGAGCGGCCTCCCGCTTTGCCTCGCGCCTGCTCTCATGTTGTCGCGCGCTTGATCCAAGGCTTGCTCCTCATGGCCCTCCGGCACCGCCGCCGACAGTTGAGTGTCTCGCACGAAGTAGTACAACGCCCCGCCGTCCCGGTTCACCTCCAGGCCGCTGGCGGGCTGTCCCGGCGGCGGCTCCCCTTCCGCATGCGGCGCGGCGGGGAACTCCGCGCTACACGTCCCGTCCGCCAGCGTGTAACGCCGCCAATCCGCCGGAGGGGTGGCCGGCGTGCGCAGGAAGACGAAGAACATGACCACACCCGACGCCATCACGAGCGGTCCCGCGACCTTCAATAATGCGCCGAATCGCTTGTGCCAGCGGTCCCAGCCGGGGTCCTGTCCGGGCTTTTTGCCGACCAGCCGGTAGGCCTGCAGCGTGGCATAAAGTCCGCAGAGCAACGGGATGGCCCCTTTGAGGAGGGCGACGACATAATTCGGCGGCATAAGGAACCTGCCCGGTAGGCGACCGAGGCAATGTAGCAGCCGCACGGCGTCGCATAGTCACCGGCGACCAGCGACCCCGGCCAAGGATGAGGCTACCCAACAGGGATCCGGTTGGGCAACAGGATTCCGTCCGGATATGCGGGTTTTGACGGCTTCAACGGGGCATGGGTGGCGCAGCTGCATGACGGCTTCGTGAGGGCCGGCAGCGGGGGCGTGTCGTTTGCTCTAACTGATGCTGGGAGTGCCAAAGCCGGCCTGCCGTGCGCCCGAATCCATGCGGACGGAGGCGTCATGCTCATCAACGGCTGGGACGTGCTGATCTGGCGAGACGGGAGCGCATTGTTGTGGTTATACTGCGACCAACCCGGCAACCCGACGCCGCGAGCTGTGCCCGTCGGCCCGCTGTCCGCAGCCGATGCGCGCCGTGTGGCGGGTTGGCTAAGCAAGAGCGGACCGGTTGACTCGGATGAAGTGCGTCGGCGGGTGGTGCGCAAGGAAGGGCGCCCCGAGGCGACGCGATGACATGCTACGCCGCCGGCTCGATGCACTGCGCGTCCTTGTGCTTCACATCGTTCACCCAGGTCGTGACCGGATAGGCCCACATCTTCTCCGCCGGGTACGCTTTCATCAGCGGCGCCAGGGCCGCGGCGTCCTGTTCCGTCGGATCAAGCCACTGGTCGAAAGCCGCCGGGTCGAGGATAACCGGCATCCGGTTGTGGATCGGCCGCACCACGTCGTTCGCGTCGGTGGTGAGGATGCAGCACGATTCCACGTCGCCGTCCGGCCCATGCCAGCGCTCCCACAAACCGGCGAAGGCGAAGGGCTTGTCATGCGCCATGCGGATGCAGAAGGGTTGCTTCTTCTTCGCCGCCGCCGCCTTCCATTCCCAGAAGCCGTCCGGCCCGCCCGCGGCGCTCTATGCGCTGCGGCGGCCGCTCCATACGATGCCCCCGCGACGCGGATGGCTACTTGTCTGTCCGTGTGGCGCAGGACTTGCCATGACCCTTCTGGTACACGGTCCACACCACGCCGAAGTGCGTATCAGGTAGCTGGCCATAGAGGGCGGCCCGTCCGCTCTCTTCGTTTCCAGCCTGGTCGGCGCCGCGTTGCACCACCCCGAAGCGTTTCTGCTCGCGACCTCCTTGGCCGCCAGCTGGTCCAAATGCGCCTGAATCCATCATGTGTGCAATTGTTGCTTGCATTCCCTTTTGACCGCCTTACAATCGTTATTCAGAACCTGGCGGACATGAACTCAGTCCCAACTCGCTCTGGAGCATCGCAGTGTCGCGCGCGCTTCCATCATTGGCGTTATGGCTTGATGACATTCTAAATCGGTTTGGATCGACCATTCGAGAGGCTCGGCGCGCTGCGCGCCAGCTGAGACGGGCGCCGTCTCGGCTAATTGTGGAGAGGCTTGAGGACCGCTGCCTGCTCTCCACGACTCTGGTGCCCATCTCGCTGCCGCCCGGCAGCCAGCCCCCTTCCGCCACCGCCGCGGGGCCGTCCATCAGTCCATCCGTCAGCGACGATGGGAACTTCGTCGCATTTGAAAGCGATGCGCCCAACGTCGTGCCCGGCCAGACAGGCGGCGATCACCGCAACGTGTTCCTGCTCAACCGCGGCACGGGCCAGGTCACGCTGGTCAGCCATATCGGCGCCCCCGGCGACGACACGGTCGCACCCAGCGACGCCGATTCCTGGAACCCGATTATCAGCGGCAACGGGCAATACGTCATTTACGAGACCTGGGCCTCGGAGGTCGTCAATGGCCTCGCTCCCTTCCAGTTCTACAAGCCCAACGCCGTCGTCTGGGACCGTCTCACCGACACGACCACCATCGTCAGCCACGCCGCTTCGTCGCTGACGCAGGCCGGCGACCTCGACACCAACCCCGAGGCGATCAGCGACAACGGCCGGTACATCGTCTTCCAATCCACTTCCACCGACATCGTGCCGAACCAGGTGGAAGGACCTGTACAAACCCCTAGCGCCCCTGACTGGCAATACTATCTGTACGACCAGCAGAATCCGGGCGCGACGCAGATGATCACGCATTCCACCGCCGGCGTGAACGTGACCTCCAACGGCTACCTCGGCTTCGTGAACACCGTCACCGACGCGGGGGTGGTCGCTTACACCACGGAGGGCAACAACATCGTCGCCGGGGCCACGAACTGGGGCATTTACATCTACACGCCAGGCGTGGGCAACCAGCTGATCACGCCGGCCGACGGCGGCGTGGGCTACATGGCCGAGGTCAGTGCGGACGGCTCCGCAGTGGCCTACGAATACAACCTGAACATCTACCGGTATGACCGGCAGACGGACGTGACGACGCTGCTGAGCCACGCGGCCGGCCTGCCGACGACGCCGGCCAACGCCGGCTCCGGCGGCGACTGGGGCTGGGGTTTGGCCGTCAGCAGCACCGGCCAATATGTCGTCTTCGCCAGCGACGCCACGAACCTGATCATGGGTCAGGGCGGGAGCGGCCGCAACCTGTACCGCTACAACGCCGCCACGGGCACGCTGGCGCTGCTCAGCGGCGTGGACGGCTCGCCGACGGTCGGCGCGGGAGGCGTCGTCGCCTCCGCCAGCGATTCCATCCCAAGCCTCAGCGCGGACGGCAGCCAGATCGCCTACGTCAGCACGGCGACGGACCTGCTCCCCTTCCAGGCCAGCACCGGCCCTTCCGGGACCGAAAATCTCTTTCTTTACAACGGCCTGACCGGGCAGACGGCGCTCGTGAGCGGCGCCGACGGCTCGCCCACGGCGGGGGGCGACGCCAACTCCTCCACGCCAGGGTTCTCCGCCGACGGGAGCGTCCTCGTCTTCCAGAGCCAGGCCGACAACCTGCTCGGCACCGGCGTGCTGGACGGCAACGGCGTGGATGACATCTTCACCTACACGCCGGCCGTGGCGACCATCGCGCTTGTGTCGGCAGCGGCCTTCCGTCCGGCACCCATGCTGGGCGACAGCTTTTCCACCTCCGTCAGCGCCGACGGGACCTACACCGTCTTCGTCAGCACCGCCACCGATCTCGTGCCGAATCAGGTCAATCCTCACTCAGCGGCGACGGTCAACGTTTTCCTATACGACAAGGACACGAACACGGTCGCGCTGGTCAACCACGCGCCGGGAGTGCCGAACACCTCCGGCGACGGCGGGCTGAATTACAAGGGGCAGCCCGACGATCAGGCGCCAATTTCGGCGTTGCAGCCGGTAATTAGCGCGGATGGGTCCACCATCGCATTCACCAGCTATGACAATAACCTGGTATCGGGCGAAGACCAGAATGAAACGAATCAACCGCCGTGGGAAGCCATAAACCACGCCTGCGTATATCTTTACAACACGGCGACCGGACGGATCACGCTGGTCAACAGCGTGCCCGGCGTTTCCGATTCGATCAATGAGTACGCGAGTTCCCCAGCTATCAGCGCCAACGGCGACTATGTCGCCTACGTCTACGGCGACTCAAGCCCGATCCAAGGCACGGGACCGATCGACGAGGGCGTCGGAGGCATCGCGCTTTACGACTCTCTAACCGGCGTGACCACCAATGTGACGTCCCTTGACGCCTCCGGCAACGGCGACGCCAGCGATCCGACCATCAGCGACGACGGCCGCTACGTCGCCTATCTCAACCAGGGCGACGTGTACGTTTTTGACAGCAACTCGGGAGTGACGACGCTGGTCAGCCACGAAGCGCAGTCCCCAAGTATTCCGGCGAACGCCGGCTCGACGCAGGCTGTCATCAGCCACGACGGCGACAGCATTGTCTTCGTCAGCACGGCCTCCAATCTGGTGAGCGGCCAGGCCAGCAGTGGGTCGTCCGGCCTGAGCAATGTCTTCCTCTACAACGTCGCTAGCGGAGCCGTCAGCCTGGTCAGCGGCGTCAACGGGTCTGCATGGCTCACCGGTGATGGGAACTCCGACAGCCCCGCCATCGACGGCGCCGGCGACTACGTCGCTTACCGCAGCGACGCCAACAACCTCGTTCCGGGCCTGTCCGGCCCGACGGGCAACGTCTTTGAGTTCGACTCGCAAACGAACGCGCAGATTCTCGTCAGCCATCAGGCGGGGACCTCGCTCGCGGCCGGCGGTTCCACGGATCCAGTTATCGACGAAGACGGCCACCTCGTCTCTTACGTCAGCAGCGCCGGCGATCTCGTGACCGGCCAGACCGGGACGACCGGCGTCCATAATATCATAATCTGGCTGCGCCAGACCGGCGCGAACATGCTCGTCAGCGGCCAGGACGGCTCCCCGACTGTTGGCGGCAACGCCGACTCCAGCGGCCCCCTGCTGACGCGGGACAGCTACCCGGGTTTCAGCAGCACGGCCACCAACCTTAGCTTGTCCGGCTACAATCCGGGCCAGGGCGGCGGCCAGGGCGGCGGCGGGAGCGTCGTCTACATCAACACTTTGGTTTCGGCGGCCCTGTCGTCCAACACGCTGCCCGACAACACGCCGGCGGGCACTGCCTTGACGATCATCATCCCCGGCTTGCCTGCGGGCACATTCCTCACGCCCACTTTCACGCTGGAGCCGCCGACCGCCGGCAACAACGACGCCGACTTCCAGCTCGTCGGGAACCTGCTGATCCTCAATTTCAATGCGAATTATGCGATCCAGAACACCTACATCATCAGCATTGGCATAAGCGGCACGGGATTGCAGGATACAGTCGATTCTCTCACCCTCGGCATCGCGCCTCCCGTGCAAACGGAGATAAACCCACCGCTCCGACCCATCTTCGTGCTGAATGCGGACGGCTCATTGACCGAGCAGGCCCCGGCGCTGGACGGCGGCAGTCGGTTGTTGTCCCCCAACGGCACCATCGTCGCGATCGGCGCAGTGCAAGCCCAGCTCGGCGACGTGCTCTTCGCCGTCACGACCTTTGGGCCGGACAACCTGTGGGAGTACAACACGGCCCAGCCGATGAAGCCTTGGACTAGGGTGTCTCCAGGGAGTTTCCAGCAGATTAGCGCCACGACCAATGTGTTCGGCGACGCCGTGGCGTTCGGCGTCCTCGGCCCCTCCGCTGGTCCTTACGCCAACTCACTGTGGGAGTACAACCCAGACAACCGCGCCGCGTGGATACAACTGTCCCCAGGCGGCACGATCCTGTCGGTGAGCGCTACCTCGACTGTATCGGGCGAGACGGCGTTCGCGATCTCAAGCTGGGGCGACACTCTTTGGCAATACAAGACGACAGGTCTCCCCTCTTGGACGCAGCTGTCAACCGGCTCGTTCACTCAGATCAGCGCCGGCCTGAATTCATCGGGTCAGGCGGTCGTTTACGGCATTGTGCAGGGCGGTTCTCTGTGGGAACAGAACCCCGCCAATGGGACGGGCTTGAACCGTGGCTGGACGTTGCTTTCGCCGACCGGGACCATCCTTAGCCTCAGCGCCGGCGCCGCGGACAGGGTGGTCGCGATTGCCGCCGGGAACACCCTGTGGATGCACAGCGACGCGGGCTGGACGGAACTGTCGCACGGCTCCTTTGGCGACGTCAGTGCATCGCCGACGGCGACGAACGACGACTTGTTCGCCACCCTGACGGACGGCGACTTGTGGGAATACACCGACGGCAGCGCCTGGCGGTGGCTGCTGCAAGGAGACGACGGCCTTGCCTCGGCGCCCTGATGAGCCGTCTCGCAAAAGGCGTTCATCTGGCCGTTCGGGACAAGGGAGCGGCGCGGCCCGCCAATCCACGGTGGGATCGACGGGCCGCTTCATGGCATCGCTGCGTCGTTCAATCCGCCGAAAAGTTGTTGAGGAAGTCCTCAAACTCCTTGCGTTGCTGGCTCTCCGTGCCCTGCATTTTCTTGATCTCGTCCTGGAGTTTTTCGATCTGCGTTTCCTGGGCGTCGAACTTGTCCAGGTAGCGCTTGTA
>DATKHW010000827.1:0-3743 GCA_035546275.1 Gemmataceae bacterium | reverse complement strand
CACTCAAACTGATGAACTGCGGAAGGACCAGGACCACTACCGGATAGCTGCATGCATTGAGCCAAACGCAGGCGAACAGCCGCCGGCTCAGCGGATGCCGCGCCGACAGACCGGGCAGCAGGACCAGGCCCTCGACGAACACGGTAAAAAGGTATCCGTAGAGCAGAAATTGCCATTGGGCCAGCGGATTGGGCGCCATGTCGGCCTCGTCCAAACGGTCACAGCGCCCGCAGCAAGAATGGGACTTCGGCCAAAACGTGGACCAATGCGACTGTAAAATAGACGTTGCGCGTGGTCGTATAGTCGGCCAGGAAGCAGCCCCACAGGACGATGACGGCGGCAAGGCCGGCGCCGAGGAATGCGTACAGGCCGAGCCGCCATGCCGGCGATCGACGCGCCAGCGGCACGGTGTTCAGCTTCCACGGGGCGGTGCGCAGGCCGACCAAGGGAACGAGGACGATCCAGACCGCGTAATGCAGCATTTCCAGAAACGTGTGCGTGGCGACCAGCAGATGGGACGAGACGCCTTGCAGTACGTCGGCCCCGGCGTGATGCGTTACGGCGCGGGCCAGGTCGTCTGTTTCGGCGAGGCTCGGCGCGGCGGCCAGCTTCCACCAGAGCACGCCGAGAAAGATTGGCAAACAGGCGAGGCAGGCCTGGAAGGCCGGCCGCCATTCGGGCCGGCTGCGTTTCAGCTCGCGGTCCAGCATCCAGAACGCCATCAGCGGATGCAAATAGACCAGGGCGACGCCGCACCACCACGGCAGCATCCAGACGATCGCGATCAGGGCGAATGCGGCCGGCCAGACCAAGCCCCAGGCACGGCGCGGGTTCTGCTTGCTGCGCTGGTGAACCAGCACGGCGATCCACAAGACCAAAGATGTATTCCAGACGGCGAAATAGTTGGTCTGAAAAGTCGCATCCAGCCCCAGCCGGCCGGAGAGAAAAACGAGGCCGGCGAAGGCGGCGGCCAGCATCAGGACGCCGATGAAGGCGGTCAGGAAGAAACCGCGGAGCCGGCCCCACCGAGCCGGCATGCGCGTGAGGAAATAACGGAATTCGAGCCAATTGTGCGGCCCAGCGAACAGGAAGACGGTGACGACGGAAAAGCGCAGCGGCGCCCAACCGGCCAGCGCAGCGGCGGCCGTCGCGGCGCCGAGCGCGGTCAACGCAAAGATCCAGCGCGATGTGCTTGCGGGCTGCGCAACACTTAGGGTGGCCGGCTGATTCATGGGTTGCTCGAGGTTACTTGTCGGCGGGCGCCGGCGACCCCGGCTTCGGGTCGGGCACAGCTTTCTTGTTCACGATCAAGGTGATGGCGTCGCCCTTGTCGAGAAAGTCCACGACGACGGTATCGGGCAGCGTCACGTTGGCCGGCAGCGGCAGCGCGACAGGGCCGCGCGGCCGCGGCGGTCGGGGAATGTCCGCCAACACCGCCGACGCGCCAAGAGCGACGAACGACAAAATCACGACCACTGCGGCGAGGGTGCGCCCCGGCCCGCGTCCGCGGCGGATCAGCCAGAATCCGCCGGACACGAAAGCCGCCGTCAGCGCCAGCCCGGCGATGATGGTCGGCGCCCCGAACAGACCGGCATCCTCTTTGCCGCCCGATTGGCCTCCTTGCAGGAGCGATTTTGGGATTTGCAGATGCGGCGTGTCGGCGCGATCGTCCACGACGACGACGAACTTGGTCTTGGCCCCCATCGGCAACGGCGGCGGCGCAATATCCGCGCGAGCCGGTGCGCACACCACGAGCAGCAACGGCAACGCTAGTGAGGCTGCAAGAATTCGTTTCACGGCATGGCCCTCCGTTGGAATGATCCGGTTCGATCGCCTTATGATTCAGACGAACGATCAGACGGCGGAGATTCTAACAGGCCGCGTGAAGAAGGAAATGACTTTCTTGCGATTCGCTGGCGGCGTCGGGGCCAAGGGCTGCAAAAGCAAGCAGGCCCGGAACACCGCGACGCGTCGCCGCCGCTGCGTTCCGGGCCGGCCTGAAATCGGCGCGATTACAGAATACCGGCGCTGAAACCTTCCGGCTGCTTTTCCTGACGGACGCTCGCCGCCTCGGCGGGGGGCTGGGCCGGCGTGTGAGCGCCTCGGCCGGCATGAGCGCCGTGCGTACGATAGCCGCGCGGCGTCGGGCCCATCTCTCCGACCACCTGCGTGTAGCTGATCACGTCGTAATCGGAGTCGTAATCGTCGTAGGTGCAGACATAACCTGGCTGCTTGGAGCGATCCTTCTCCTCACGGAACGCCTTGAGGACAGCGCTTTGGATCACCTCACGGCAAGCTGAGTTGATCGGGTGCGCGATGTCGGCGTGCAGCTTGACGCGGCCGTCGGCGTCGCGGGTGGCGCGATCCTCGTCCAGCTTGCCGCCGCAGGCGTTGCAGAACCGCGCCCGCAGGTGGTTCTTACAGCCGCAGCCGGGGCAGCGGTCCGTCAGTTTGCGACTGGGCATGGCGACGAACGAGCCTTTCGTGCCTTCAATGATCTTCAGGTCGCGTACGACGTAGGCATCGTCGAACGTGACCGAGCAGAACGCTTGCAGGCGCTCGTTCTCGTTATTGTCTTCCATGAGCTTGATACGAACTTCGGTGATGACCACAGTTGTTCTCCTTTTTTCTGTGGCACACTCTCAAACGCAACTCCGAACGATATGGACTCGCGGTCCGCCGCCTTCCTCCCTAAAAGCGTCCAGACCGCGTGCGACGCGCCATGCCTCCTCCGGCGATCGACAAAGTGCGAAAATCGTGCTGCCGCTGCCGGTCATTAGCGTTCCCGCCGGCTTCAGGTCGGCCAATCTTTCCCGCCATTCCGCCGTTTCGGGGCGGAGCTGTTCAGCCGAGGCCTGCAACCGGTTGTGCAGTCGCCGGCCGATTTCCTCCACGTTCCCGGCTTCCGCCGCCCGGCGGACCTCCTCGCCGGTCAACGGATCGCCCGGCGAGGTCACATTCCCAAACACCTCCGCGGTGGACAGGCCGACCGACGGAGAAACCAGCACGAAATGCAGCGGCCTTCCGAGGGCGATCCGTTCGACTTTTTCGCCGCGGCCCGTACACCAAGCCGCGGGGGCGGCGAAAAAAAAAGTCACATCGCTGCCCAGTTCGGCGCCGAGGCCGGCGAGTTCGGCCGCGGTCAGCCCTAGCCGCCACAAGGCGTTCAGCCCGGCGAGCGCCGCCGCGGCGTCGCTGGAACCTCCGCCGAGTCCGGCCTGCATCGGAATCCGCTTCCAGAGGCGGATGTCCGCCCCGAGGTCGCGGCCGGCGCGCCGCCGAAGCAGTTCGGCGGCGCGGCAGACCAGGTTGTCCGGCCCGGCCGACAGGTCGGGCCGATCGCACTGGAGCAGCACCGACCCGGACGGATCATTGCGGAGCCAGAGCGTATCGTACAGGCTGACGGCCGTCATCAAGGTCGCCAGCTCGTGATAACCGTCGGCCCGGCGGCGCAGAACTTCCAGGAACAGATTCACTTTCGCCGGCGCCCGGACGAGGACGTCGGCGCCGCGACGGCGGAGGATCATGAGGGTGAATCGGGAGGCAAGATATCCTTGGCCGTCGGCCGTGCGGGTGATGGGCTTTCGCCCCTGGAAGTCCTTTTTCCGCGGGAAGGGGCGGGTGAGCGTCCTGCCCGTCCCGGCCAGGTGCATACCCCAGCCAGAACGGGGGCGATCATACTCTGGCGTGAACAGAGCGTCAAGGCGGCAAATCGGCGGCAGCGGCGCGGCGTGAGGCCGCCG
>DATKHW010000826.1:0-2672 GCA_035546275.1 Gemmataceae bacterium | reverse complement strand
CAACAATCTAGATGAATCGGCGTTGCAGGCCGGATCGTCCCTGGCGGCGGCGGCGAACCCGGCCGCTTCGACGGCGGTAACGCCCTAGCCGGGGGCGCCGGCGGCCCGGCCGCGGCGCGTCGAGGAATCCTCTCTATGTCGAAAGCCATCACGAAAAAACCCGACGACAGGGACCGGCGCGCCACGGCCTTCGCCGATGCGTCGGCGCCTTCTTTGCGCGTCCAGGCCGAACCGACCTTCGCCCGCTTCTGCGCCCTGGTCGGCGCCACCCTCGCCACCATCGGCTGCGTCATCCTCTGGCTGACCGTCATCGGCGGCCGCCCCCTGTCGATGGGGCCGGGCTGGGGCAGCTTCCTGCTGTTCGTCGGCGTCTCCAGCATGTTGCTGCACGCCGTCGTCGATCGGGACCTGCAATTCCGCCTGGTTTACACCGCCCTCGCCGTCGCCGTCTTTGCGCTCGGCGTCGCCCTGTGCGTCATCCCCTACCCGGCCAAATTCGGCGACATGTTCGGCGGCGGCGTCATCGCCCTCGCGGTGGCGCTCCTGTTCGCCCTGGCCGTCTTGCGGCATGAAACCGACCCCCTGCGCCGCGACTACGTGCTGCTGACCCTTCTTGGCGCCGGCGCCGTGATGGCGGGGACCGGCCTCATCGGAGGATCGGTCAGCGCGGGTTTCCTGACGCCTTACGGCCTGGTGCTGTCGCTGGTGGGACTGGTCTATCTGCTGGCGTTCATCGGCGCCCGCGGGAACAGCGACGACTTGGCGCGCTTCCTCGGCTGGGGCGTCTTGGCGGCCGGCGGCCTGACCTTCGTGGTCGCCCTGGGACGGTCGGCGCTGCCGCCCCTGTTTCACCATTTCAAATGGATCCATGACGAGCCAGCCAATTACTTCTTTCCGACTGGCCTGCTGCTCATGGCGGTCGGTTTGACCTACGCCGCCTCCGCGTACCTGGCCTGTTCCGACGCCATTTTGGCCATTCTGACGCGGCGCGAATTGGCGGCGTTCTTTTATTCGCCGATGGCGTATCTGCTGCTGTTCGGCTTCACCGCCATCGCCTGGATGTCGTTCTACACGTTCTTTTCCATCCTGTGGGACGCACAGCACAGAGACCGGCCGCAACCCCTGCCCGAGCCGATCGTCCAGTTTTACCTGTTCAACCTGCTCCCGGCCATTGCGATGGTGTTCGTGGTCCCGGTGCTGACCATGCGCCTGGTCAGCGAAGAAAAGCGATCCGGAACGATGGAAATGCTGCTGACGGCGCCGGTCGAGGAGCCGACGGTGGTGCTGAGCAAGTTCATCGCCGGCTGGCTGATGTTCCTGGCGACGTGGGTTCCGTTTTATCTGTTCCTGATTCCGCTGGCCGCCGCCGGGGCGCCGTTCGACTATCGGCCGCTGCTCAGCTTCACGCTGGGCCTGATGGTGGCCGGCGCCGGCATGGTCAGCATGGGGTTGTTCTTCTCCACGCTCAGCCGGAACCAGCTGGTCAGCGCGGTCCTTACCTTCGCGGGGATGCTCTTTCTGACGTCGATTTATATCCTGGGCCGGATGAATCCGGACCCCAACTCCGCCTGGGCGATCGTGATGCAGCACATGTCCTTTCTGCAAAGCTGGGGCCAGACGCTGCAGGGTAAGGTGACGCCCAACATCGGGCTGGTCTTCTTCGCTTCGATGGCGGTGTTCTTTCTGTTTTGCAGCGTCAAGGTGCTGGAGGCGCGCAAGTGGTGGTGAGAATCGGTAAGCTTAGCGAGCGGGGGGCGTTAGCCCCCTGATGCTGCGACTAATCAAGATGCGATGAGGAATCAGGGGGCTGACGCCCCCCGCTCGCCGGCGCCGATTTCCGGCGCGAATCGAGGTAGATGACCATGGCGACGAATTCGACGAACCCGCCCACCCCTCCCGGCCCATCGCTGTTGGACCAATTGGCCGCCAACCGCGAGCGGCTCGGAATGGGCCTTCTCGCCGTGGGCGCGGCTCTGGCGGCGATCCCGATCTCCTTCGTCGTGCGCCAGGGTTGGAGCGCGATGGAGCTCATCATCTGGGGCGCCGTTCTCTCGATAGTCAGTTTCGCCGCGGGGGCGTTCTGTTTGACGGCCAAGCCCCGAGCGGAGCTGACGCAGACCGACCAGGTCCGCCTCGTGTTGCTCGTCCTGGGCGGACTGGCCGGGTTCGCAACAACCTTGCTTGGCCTCGTCCTGCCCGTGAGTCGATACTCCGCCGTTTTCAGCGGCGGCCTGCAGGAATGGAGCAAGAACCCGTGGACGGTCTGGGGCTGCGGCGCCGCCGTCTTCGGCGGGCTGGCTTTGATGTTCATCAGCCTCCTGCTGGCCCGCAGCGTGGAGCGGAGCAACGCCCTGATGCGGCGGCTGATGTACGGTTACAACGCCTTCTTTTCCAGCTTCCTGCTCTTGGCCGTGCTGCTGCTCATCAACGTCCTGGGTTATTCGCCGCTGCCGGTGTTCGGCGCCTTGCAGAAAACCTACGACTGGACGGCGAATCAGGTGTATACGCTCCAGCAGGCCACGAAGAACCAGCTGCGGGACCTCAATCAGCCGGTGCATGTGATGCTGCTGATGTCCGACAACTCCGATTTGCGGCCCGACATGATCACGCTGCTGGACAACTGCCGGGAGATTGCCCCCAGCGATAAGAACGGCAAGCCGCTCTTTACGTGG
>DATKHW010000825.1:0-6171 GCA_035546275.1 Gemmataceae bacterium | reverse complement strand
GGAGCGCTCCGCTGCGCGTCGCGGCCAACCGGCTGGATCAATCCACATACGCAAATTCGTCCGCGCTCATCAGCATCTGGCACAAATCCGCCAACGCACGGCGGGCTGCGTCCGGCGTCCCCTGATAGCGCTTCGCCTGCGCCTCCAAGAACGATGTCAGCGTGCCCTTTTCCTTCGCCGTGATCGGCCGGCCGAACGCTGTCAGCACGGCGTACGCCGCTGGATCGTCCGGCTTCTCCTTGAGGACGCGGCCGGCGAAGGCGTCGGCCTGCCGCGTCAGGAAATCGCTGTTGAGCAGAGTCAGGGCCTGCGACGGCGTCGTCGAAACGGCCCGCCGTGTGCAGTTCGTCTCCATCACCGGCTGATCGAACACTTGCAAGAGCGTCAGAGGCTGCGATCGACGAACCTGCAAGTAAATCGAGCGCCGGGCGCCGGAAGCATCGGCCGGCGCCGTCACCTCGCCGTCGCCTTGCCGCTGCATCGGCACAGGCGGACCGTACATTTCCGCGTTCAGCGATCCGGATACTGCTAAAATGCTGTCCCGCAGCGATTCCGCCTCCAGCCGGCGCATCCGCTGCCGCCAAAGCAGCCGGTCGTCCGGGTCGATCTTCTTCGCCGCCGCTGCGGTCGGCGAGACCGACGCCTGTCGGTAGGCGCTCGATGTGACGATAAGCCGCTGCATCGCCTTGATCGACCACCCCCTCACTCTGGCCTCTCCCCCAACCGATGGGGGAGAGGGTTGGGGTGAGGGGGCGACGAATTGCGTGGCCAGCCAGTCGAGCAGTTCGGGATGGCTCGGCGGCGAGCCGATGCGGCCGAAATTGTCCGGCGTGGCGACGATCCCTTCGCCGAAATGGTACAGCCAGAGGCGGTTGACCATCACGCGCGCCGTCAGGGGATGATCGGGCTGGGTCAGCCATTCGGCGAAGGCCAGACGGCGGCCGCTGGTCGGGGCGTCCTTGGCCGGCGGTTTCCAGTCAAACGGCTTGCTCACATCCAGCGCCGTCAGCACGCCGGGCTGCACGTCCGGCCCCGGATTGAGGTAGTCCCCGCGCCGCAGCAACGGCGTCTGCGGTTCGCCCGGCAGGTCGTAGAGCGCGCGTATCTCCGGCAATTCATGATGCTTCGCCTGCTCCGCCTTGATCGCCTCGGCCAGCGCCGCGCTCTTCATGGAATAATCGGGATACGTTTTGGGGAGAAGTTGCGCCAGGGCCGGCGGGTCGGGTCGCAGCTCTTTCTGGAATTTGCTCGCGAGGTAATTCTGCACGGCGTCGCGCTTGGCCGGGTCGGCGCCCAGAGCCGTCCGAACATCCTCGCGGATCGCCTCCGGCAGCGCGGCCAGCCGGTCGGCGAACAGCTTGTCGGCGTATTCCCTCGTCAGGGCGTCAGCCTGCTTCTTCAGATCGGCCACAGCCGCATCGACCTTGGCGTTAGCGTCATTGACTTCTTTCACCTGCGCCTCGCCGCCTTCCAACAGCCGCCGCTGCACCTGCGGAACCCACTGGTAGGGCCGGTAGGCGCTCATGAAAACGGCCTGCAGCCGATAGTATTCCGTCTGCGGAATCGGATCGTATTTGTGGCTGTGGCAGCGGGCGCACTGCACGGTCAGCCCCAGCGTGGACGAGGCGACGATTTTCAGCGTGTCGTCGAGGGTTTGGTAGTAGTAGCCGGGCGCGTTCTTAATCGTGCTGAAGTCCGGCCGGCTGGTGTCGCAGGCGCAGCGCAGAAAGCCAGTGGCGATCAGTCCCTCGATCACGTCCGGCGGCAGCTCCTTCTGAGTGTGATAGGCCGTCCAGTAATCGGTCAGCTCATCGCCGGCGATTTGCTCCTTAAGAAATCGATCATAAGGCTTGTCGGCGTTGAACGCCCGCACGACGTAGTCGCGGTAGCGCCAGGCGGCGGTGCGTGGATAATCGGCGTCGAGAATGCCCTCGCTGTCGGCATAGCCGGCCAGGTCGAGCCAGTGGCGGGCCCACTGCTCCCCGTAATGCGGCGACGCCAGCAGCCGATCGACGACCTTCTCGTAGGCGTCCGGCGAGTCGTCCTTGAGGAACGCATCGATCTCGGCGGGCGTCGGCGGCAAACCGGTCAGATCGCAGGTGACGCGCCTGAGCAGAGTCGCCTTGTCGGCTTCCGGCGCGAAGGTCAATCCCTTCTCTTCCAGCTTGGCCAGAACAAAGGCGTCGATCGGATTGCGGATGCGGACGGTTTGACGCACCGCAGGCACGGCGGGCCGCACCGGCCCGCGGAAGGACCAAAAGCGGCGGTCCTCTTCGCGAATCGGCGCCGATTCCTCCTCGGGCAGAGTCGCAACTCCGCTGTCGCGGGCGCCGGCTTCGATCCAGGCGCGAACCAGCGTTTTCTCCGCGTCGGTCAGTTTCGCCGCCTTGCCGGGCGGCATTTTGTCGGCGGCGATTTTGATCCACAAGAGGCTTTTTTCCGGCGAACCTGGCGAAAGCGCGGGGCCGCTTTCGCCGCCCTTGAGCATTGCCGCTTTGCCGCGCAGATCGAGTTCGGCGCGGCGCGTGTCCGATCCGTGGCAGCGCAGGCATTTTTCCTGAAAGAGGGGCAGAATGTCCTTTTCAAAGACCGGCGCCGGATCGGCGGCGGCCGCGCGGACGGCGAACGCCAAGAGACTGGCGGCCGGCAGCAGGGCCGAACAGAGGCGGCGGCGCATGGCGGGTTGCTCCGGAGGTCGCGGCCGGCGGGCGGTTTGGCGGGGCGGGCGGCGCTTCAATCATGGCCGCGGCGTGCGCGGTGTGCAAGCGGAAAAGTCGCCGCCGGGCCGCCCTGGACACATCTTCGCCCGACCGCAACAATAAACGTTCGCCCGCGCTGACCGATCATTCGAGTATCTGCATGAGCGTCGAGTCGCTGTTCTGTCCCTACTGCAACGCTCTCCTGCCCGAGCCGAACAACGCAGCCGTCGGACAGCGCGTCACGTGTCCTCGCTGCGGCGAAGCGTTCACGGTGCTCCGCCCGGCGCCGGGATCGTCAACCGGCGTGCAGCAAACGCCTCCCGCTCATGCCATAGCGGCCGCGGCGAGGCTCGACGTGCAACGGCGATTCGGCGCTGGTGGCCACAAGACGATGGTCGCCGCCGTCGTCGTCGGCGTAATGGCAGTCATGGCGGCGATCGGCCTGGTTTACGCGCTGCATACGACCGGCCAGCGCCGCGCCTACGACACTGCTCTACCGCCGCCGGCGCGACGCTCGCCCTTGCTCGACCTGCCGGCGCCGACGCCCGTTGTGACGCCGCCCGCCGCCTTGGAGGGGTTGCGCTGGCTGCCGCCTAATACCACACTCATCGCCGGCGTTCAGCTTGCAGAGATGCGCCAGACCGACGCCGGACTTAAGTTGATGCACCAATCGTTTTCCATCGGTTCCTTAGAATTCAGCCCGTCCCGCCTGGAAGGCTGGACCGGATTGAAGGTGCAGGAGATCGATCATGTCGTCATCGGAGTGCAGGCCGACGAGCCCTTGCCGCCGCCTGCCGTTATGGTGGTCCGGACCATCCATCCGTATGACCCAAGCGTCGTGAAAGGCGCCGTGGGGGCGGAGCCGAACCCGCTTACTCTCGGCGGCAAGAGGGTGTTCCAGGGAAAGCTTCACGACCTTGGGCAGCGCGTATACGTGTGGTTCGCCGACGATCGAACGATCCTCATGGCGTTGTGGTCCAAGCATCTGGAATCCGTGCCGGATCGACCCGCAGCCGGCTTGGAGCGATTGCCCGCGGCGGTGCGCAACCTGTTGCAAACGCGGCTGGCAGCCGACGGGCCGATGTGGGTTGTGGGCCATTCCGGCGACTGGCGGCAAACGGCCGCGGCGGTTGTCCTGGCGGCCCTGCCGAAGAAGGACGCCGACCTGGCGGGGCATGTCCACGATTTCGCCTTGCAGCTGCGGGCGGAAGAGCCGATGACATTGGCGGCCGTCCTGGGCAGCGACGGCGAAGACGCGGCCCGGCGACTCGAAGCCCGGCTGGCGGCGGCCAAGCCGGCAGAGGCGGACTGGAAGGCCGCGCGCGAGGGACAATGGTTGACGCTCCAGGTCCGCGGCGAACCAATGGCGCTCTTTCGGGATCTCGGAAAATAACGCCGCCTCGCGCTTGAATCATTCGGCCGGCGCGGTAGCCTGATACG
This sequence comes from Gemmataceae bacterium, assembly GCA_035546275.1. Lineage (GTDB taxonomy): Bacteria > Planctomycetota > Planctomycetia > Gemmatales > Gemmataceae > UBA4732. Next base: position 2,032 of record DATKHW010000825.1, on the reverse strand, counting down.
TAATGATCCCCTCGGTCCTATGCAGGCGATGGAAACCATGGCTGCCGAACAGACGAAACCCCAGTACATCGGCATCGAACGGCACGGCGACATCGCGGTCATCGTCCCGTCGCCGGAGGTGGAAAAGCTGCCGGAAAACCTGATGGAGCAGGCCGCCCAGATGGTGCTGGCCCCGCTTCGCGCCGACCCTCCGGCCGGGCTTATTTTCGACCTAAGCAAGGTCGATTACGTCGGCTCCGTATTCCTTTCCTTCCTGCTCCGCTGTCACAAGCGCGTCAAGGAGCACGGCAGCGAGGTGGTGGTGGCCGGCGCCTCCAACCGGGCGCGCGAGCTGCTGCACATGACCGCCCTCGACACCCTTTGGGCGCTTTATGCCAACCGCAATGAGGCCATCGCAGCGCTGACCGGCGACTAGCAGTGGTCAGTGGTCAGTGGCCAGTGGTCAGCAAGATAAGGCTCCGTCCCCCTTTCTGCACCGGGTCGCTGATTATTGCTGGCTGACCACTGACCACTGACCACTGGCAACTCTTGAGATATGCAAGATCCTCATCACAGCGCCGACCGCGGCACCCCCCAAGGCCCCTTCGAGCAGATCCACGAGGATCCACATCCCGAGGTCCGGCAACCGCCCGGCATGGATCAGCTCGTGCAGCAAATCCGTGAAACCGCGGACAAGCTGCTGCGCGACGGCGCCAGCCGCGGCGACGTGAAGCTGCTCAACACCGCGCTGAAAGAGCTGCGCTACGCCTTCAAAATCTTCACGCCTTATCGCGGTATCCGCAAGGTGACGGTCTTCGGCTCCGCCCGGCTGGCGGCCGACAACCCGGCGTTCCAGCAGGCCGTTGCGTTCAGCCGGCGCATCGCCGAGGCCGGCTGGATGGTCATCACCGGCGCCGCCAGCGGCATCATGGAGGCCGGCCACATCGGCGCCGGCCGCGAGAAGAGCATCGGCGTCAATATCCTCTTGCCCTTCGAGCAGGACGCCAACCCCATCATCCGCGGCGACCTAAAGCTGATGCACCTCAAGTACTTCTTCACGCGCAAGCTGCTGTTCGTGAAGGAGGCGGACGCCGTCGCCCTCTTCCCCGGCGGCTTCGGCACCCAGGACGAGCTGTTCGAGGTGCTGACGCTGGTGCAGACGGGCAAAAGCCAGATTTTCCCGATCGTCATGGTGGACGAACCGGGCGGCGATTACTGGTCGTTGTGGCTGCGCTACGTCCACGACGTGCTGCTGGCACGCCATCTGATATCGCCGGCGGACATGGCCCTGTTCAAGGTGACGGACTCCGAGGACGAGGCCGCGCGCGAGGTGCTGGATTTCTATCGCGTCTATAACAGCATGCGTTACGTCGGACCCGACCTGGTGCTGCGGTTGCAGCAGGCCCCGTCGCCGCCGCTGCTGGAGCGCATCCGCACGGAGTTCGCCGACATTGTACGAACCGGCACGTTTGAGGTGGGCCCCGCGCTGCCGGCCGAGGCCAACGACCCCCAGCTGGCCCAGCTGCCGCGGCTGCGTTTCCGCTTCGATCGCCACAACATGGGACGGTTGCGGATGCTGATTGATTTGATCAACCGCGAAGGATGAAGGCGAGTGCCCTTGCTCGCGCGGCGTGCTGTCGGCGCGAAAAAAAATCCGGCGCTCCCTTGCGAGAGCGCCGGACGACCAGACATACTTACGGGTCCCGTCCATCCCTTCGGTAGCCTGGCAGCCTTAAATCGTCCCCCCCTCGGGACGATGTAAGAGCCCATAGCTTTGCGTCCCCGCCTCACGACGGGTTTGCCTTTATCGAGGACGACGGCCGAATGATTGCCGTCGCTCGTCCATGTTCCGGAGGCGGGCGCCCTCCGTCACACTCAAACATTAGAACACGTTTATTCACCGTGCAACCGGCGGGGATGGGTTTTTTGATTTTTTCGGGAATCGCCCGATGCCGCCGAATTCATGTCTTTCCCGGATTTCCGCACTTCTCCCGCCGCGCTGTGGTATAACAGCCGTCAACCATAGTCGGCGGCCGGTCGTGGGGGGGGGGGG
>DATKHW010000824.1:0-5562 GCA_035546275.1 Gemmataceae bacterium | reverse complement strand
CTCCGTCGGCGTTGCCAGGAGGTTGACGCCGGCGGCGCGCAGCGCCGCCGCCTCCAGTTCATTGCATCGGGTCGCCGCCCGGCCGCGCAGGGACATCGCCCGGCCGTTGACGCGGAGGCCGTGCGGTCCGATCAGAATGCGCCGGAGGCCGTGGCGAAAGGACGCCCGATCGCAGCACCGACCATCCTCCCACAGCTCCACCGTCCCTTGATACAGGAACGGTCCCTGCGGGTCCCACAGGCTCGGTTCCGGAATGACGACTCGCGCCGCCGGGCCGCTCAGTCCCTCCGGTCGCCGGGCGAACGGCCGCAGCGGATAGGCCACTTCCACCGTGGCAGCGTAGAGGCAGCGCGGCCCCGTCAATCGGCCGCGCAGCTCGGTCGTCGCAGTGACGTGATCGGTTTGCGCCGTCACCCACAGCTCGGCCTGCGCCGGGTCCAGGGAACGGTCGATCACATGGATACGCTGAAGCCGATTGGACATGCTTGTCATCGTAACAGGGACGAGCGGTCCGTGTAAGGCGGCGGCATGTTGGTTTAGCGCTATTAACGCTCTTACATATGGTACTTGGGGAGGGCCGTTTTTGCTTGACGATGCAAAGGCGATGTGCTGTCCTGACGAATGGCTTCCTTATTTTGGCGGATCGCCGTTAAGCGAGCGGTTCCCGAGTAAATCAGAGCAGGAGGATGGATCATGGCGGTGAAGCGTGCATTTTGGTTAACGGCGGCGGCGGCCGGCGTCCTTGCCCTGGCGGCGATCAGCCCCGGATTCCAGACGGCGTCGGCCGGCCCCGACGACGAGGACGTGCTGCCTGGCAAGGATCCGAAGCTGCCCCTCGAAGAGCCCCGGTTGCAGACCATCCGCGACAAAGTCGTCCAATGGTTCAAAGAGCACGCCACCCGCGACGCCCTGCCCGACGACATCGCCAAGAGCGTGGACGAGGCCTTCGGCAAAACGAACAACTTCCGCTTCGCCGTCGGCGGCGAACTCAACGATACGGGCAAGCCCTATATGGTGGAATGCTGGGACAGCCGTCTTTACTTCTTCCCCCTGAGCGACGAGCAAACCAGCGCGATCGAGCTGAAGCCGCTCAGTCTCATCAGCTACTCCAATCTGACGAGCCAGGACGCCCATCGGCTGGCCACGCCCCTGGTTCGGCTGGAAGACGTCCACTACGTCCGAGCGGGAAACGAGGGAATCGCTGCAGACAACGACGTCACCAATGAAGACAAGATCGGCGGTCAGGTGACGGTGAAGAGCAACCAGGCCCCCGCGGGCAAGTACACGCTTCGCCTGTCCTACCGCCGCGGCACGGCCATTTGCCAGGCGTACTATAACCTCGACGCGCTGCCCAAGGACGGCGGCAAGATTGCGTTCTCGTTTTCGCCGATCAACGAGGCGGACGACAAGGACAAATTCACCGGCCCCATGCCGTTCTATCTGGACCTGTGCAAGATCGTGAAAGGGAAGGACGACACATACGAAACCACCATTTACAGCAATACGGTCGGCAAATTGGTGGACGTCGAACCCTTGCGGAAGGTCGCCCCGGGGAAGTAGCGATCAACGCGCTCGCTCGCTGGCTTAGTGACTGTCCCATAAGCCTCTCCCCTCTCCCCTCTACCCAGGGGAGAGGGACCGGGGGTGAGGGGTTTTTGGCCCAGGAAAGCATGCCCCCTCACCCCTCTCCCCCAAGTACGGGGGCGAGGGGTCTGTGGGACACCGGACGCCCTCCGCCGGACTGTGAATTAGAGTTCCAGCCGCTTTTTTGTGAGTGCCTCTTATTCTCTCTCCATTGCATCCAGTTCGCGCAATCGCCGATCGGCGTCGAACACCGGCGGCGGCAGCGCTTCCGCCAATCGCAGCGCGTCGGCCGTGCTGAGGTCGCGCCGAGCCGTCCCTGAGCCGCGGAACACCGGCAGGCCGCGCCGCAGGGCGATGATCTCGCGCCGGGTCCGGCCCTTCGGCGCGTCCGGCCAGCGACCGATGCGCTCGTGGAAATCGAAAAACACCGGAACCACCTGGCGGATGTAGCGCCAGTATCCCGGATTGTCGGTCTGCACGAAGAACAGGCCGCCGGGCGCCAGGGCGCGATGGACCCGCGCCAGAAACGCCGGCTTAATGAGCCGCATATCCGCGTGGGCGGGGTCGTAATACGGCTGCGGATGGTAGCAGTGAATCTCCGCCGCCGCACCCGTCGGCAGGAGCCGCTCCACCAGCGTTTGCCCGTCCACTACCGCGAACCGCAGGTTCGGCAAGCCGCGCTGATTGCCGCGGCGCGTGGCGTAGCGGATCACCACCGGCAGCACATCGACGCCGAGATGGTCGTGGTCGGGCCGCCACACGGCGCTGCCGAGAAGGAATCGGCCGTTGCCGCAGCCGACGTCCACCACCAGGGGGGCCGTTCGGCCGAACAGGGCGGCGACGTCGAGCGCTCCGTCCGCCGGCAGCTTCTTGAGCGCGGTCTGCGTCCACAAAGCGGCGTCCAGAATCTCGCCGGCGATCGGCACGCCGAATTCGCGCTCGATATGCCGCCGCGGCTTGTCCGACTTCATGCAACGCCCTCGGGGGAAGGACGGCGGAACGGCTCCTTCTGTATACTAACAACGTCGCTTCCGGGAGGAACCTGACCATGACGACCCATCGCATCGCACTGGCCCTGACCGCCGTTCTGACGATCGCCGCCGCCGCTCCGGCCGAGGAAGTCCGCGGCGTCGTCACGCACATCGATCCCGATAAGAAAGAGCTCGTACTGGAACAGCGCGGCTTGGGCGCGCGCGGAACCGTGCTCATTTTCACGCTGCCGGACCAGACGCCGGTGCTTTTCGGCGACCAGCCTGGCGCCGTGTCCGACCTCGAAACCGGCCGCCGCGTCCGCGTGCAATATGACTTGGTGGATGAGCGCCTGATCGTTCGGACGATCCATGTCCTCGGCGGGCCGAAACCAGTCGTGAAGACGCCGGAGGCGCCGCCGATCATCTCGGCCAACGGCGACGCCTTGACCGGCGTGCTGCGGCACATCGGTTACAACGACCGCGAAGTGACGATCGTCGGCCCCGGTCCGAAGGGAGCGAACACGGAAACGACGGCCGCCGTGCCGCCGTCGGCGCGGATCGTGAAAAACGGCCAGGAAGCGACGTTGGACGACCTGCAAGAAGGCGATTCGGCCACGGTGGAGATCGAAAAAAAGGACGGCCGGATGGTCGCGGCTTCGATCCAGGTCGGCGCCGGCGCCATGACGAAAGCGAAGTCGCCGCTGATTCCACGGCTGCGTCTGCTGCTCAAAATCGCCGACCAAGTGCTGCAACAGATGGATGGTAACAAGTAGCCGGCGCCGAACTTGTTTTAGTTGACTGCGCGCGGTCCTGTGGTAGCATAGGGTCGCTCTGCTCTCCGGCGTTGTCCTGCCCAAGTCGCCTGCTTGTCCCCGGAAGGCACGCCCGTGGCGCCGAGATAACCCACCTATGCCGCCGGTAATCGTGAAGACCGGAGGGACGCATCAATTCGGCAGTCCCGGCGAGGCGGCCGAGTTTCTGGGTGTGTTCCTCGGAAAAGCCGGGTTCGTCAAAGAGTTTTCGTGGGAAGCGCGGCTGGAAAAAACCGCTCATTGCAGTTGGGACTCGCCGCCCGTGCGCGTGGTCGGGTACAAGCACTGGGTCATATACCTGCGCGTCAAGCCGTCCATCAACGCCACGGTCGATCACTTCGTCAGCCTGCTCATTCCCGACGGCTCCGGCTACGCCGCTGAAGCGGTTTACCGGCAGCTCAAGGGCCTCGTCAAATCCTTCAACCGCCTGGTGCGCAGCAACGGGCACAAGAAGAAGACACTGGAGCCAGTCATGGACCGCGAGGCGATTTCGGAGGTCCCCGCCGCCGCGCCCGCCGGATCGTCCCAGGAAGCCGCGGCGATCGACGGCGTTCCGGCCGACGGCTTGCCCGAACCGACCGCGGCCTTCAACGGCGCCGCCGTCCACGGCGTTCCGCCGTCGGCGGAGGAAGCCGAACCGGCGCCGACGTACGGAAGCCTGGCCGGCGTCACCCGCCACCCGGACAAGCTGCGTTACGTCCTGACGCATATCGACCGCGTCTCGCAGCTGGGTCTGCGCGACGCGCTGTCGTTTAAGAAGACCCTGCGGCGCGAGTGTGAATGGACGAATCATCCGCTCCGCGCCACATCGCTGATTCTGGCGTGGCTGGTCAAGCACGGTTACGCGGCGAAGGTTTTCGATGAGAACGACATGGTCGTCAACTACACGCTGACGCCCCGCGGCCAGGGCTTTTTGTCCTCCGAAGCGGCGGGGCAGCCGCGACCGACGCCGCTTCGGCCGGCGCCGCCGATCGACCACGGCGAGCTGCTGATCCGCTTCCGCGAGAAGGCGCAGGAGCTGGCCGACGCCGGCCGGCGCCTGGAGGCGAATCGGCACAAATACCGCGAATTACAAGCGCAAATGAAGCAATTAGACGATGAGTACCGGGAGATCGCCGACTTGCTTCTGGTGAATCGGGAAGCGACGTCGCTGCTGGCGCGCTTGCTGGAGATTCAGGGTTCGGTCCCGGTGAAGTCGTAACGCCGTCCACGCAGGGCGCGGACGTGTTTGCATTGAAAATCCTGGATATCCTCATGCCGGTAAACATGATCGGCGCAGGTGCAGTGCCAGGTCAAGCCGCCGTGCTCGTCGCGCTCCACCGCGATCTGGTACGGCATCCTGCCGCCGCCCACTTCCCACAAGAGAACGCAACCGGCGGCCTGGGCGTCGCAGCTGCGGTAGGTCAAGCGAAAACTATAGCGGCTGCGGGTCCGCTGGCGAGTGGGGCCGGGCAAGTCCGCGAAAAGAAGGTCGGCCGTCGGCGTCATGAATCGTTGCTCGTCGGGGTCAATCGGGTTCTTCTCCCTTGATTTTACCGCAACCGCGGCGACGTTCCCAGGGCGGCAGCTGCGCCCGCAAGCCGGGAAAGGCGTCTGCGAATTCCCATCGGCCAGTCCGGAATGGCAAACCCGGCAGCTTCTGGCGAGCGGACGGGCTGTGCCGGCAATTCGGCCGCTTTTTTTCGCATTTTCTGCTGTACAGCGCTTGGCCGTTGCGTCTATAGGAGAGTCGGCGTAGGAAATATCCTCGGCTGGGTCGGCGCGCCGAAAACCGCCGACCGGCCCGTTGCAGGCTGCTTCCCGGCGTGATACAAAAAAAGTGTTTCCGCCTTCACCAAGGCCCCTTCCCGTCCGGCCGCCGGCGGCGGAATTCTCGGAACCGATTCTCTGACCCAAGGCGTGCAGGCGCCGCACCAACATGACACCGACACCTACGACAGCCAAAATCCACATCGAGCGCATGATGCACCGCAGCAGCATCGCCGTCTCCGGCGACTCGGCGGCCAGCTATGCGCTCGTCAAGCTGATTCCGGCCGGCAGCGGCGGCGTCGGCCCGCTCGCGCTCAACCTTGCCCTCGTTCTCGACGTTTCCGGCTCCATGTACGAAGAAGACGGCACCGGCGTCAGCCGGCTCAAGCGCATCCAGCAGGCCGCCACCCACGCCATTCAGAAGCTTAAGCCCGAAGACAGCCTCG
>DATKHW010000823.1:0-9160 GCA_035546275.1 Gemmataceae bacterium | reverse complement strand
TCACCCCCGACCCCTCTCCCCGGAGTACCGGGGAGAGGGGAGATCGTGTTGCTCCCCTCTCCCCGGAGTACCGGGGAGAGGGGAGAGGCTTATGGGACAGTCAGTAAGATCGGAGCCGGATGATCGACTTGCTATTGCGTGGAACGTTCGCTCCGTCCTTGCCGACCCCTGACCCCCTGATTCCTTGTGGGGAGAACCATCCGCCATGAGCCACGGCCCCTCCAGCAGCAGCGACACCGTCGAACCCAATCTGACGCCGCTGCTCGATCTGGTGCTGCAGCTGCTGATGCTGTTCATGATTTGCGGCAACTTCGCCAGCGAAAGCAACGACCCCGTCGATCTGGCCCGCTCCACCACCGCCAAGCGGCTCAGCGACGACACGAGCACGCAAACGGACACGAACAAGGAAGACGACTTCCTCTTCCTCACCGTCAAGCCCTACGCCAGCGCCGACGGCGTGCGCCAGCAGGCCAACGACGAGATCACCAACCGCGAAGTCATGGGCACCAACCCCGACCCGAACGTGGCCAAGGGCGGCTTCACCCACGAGCTGGCGGCCCATTATCGCAAAATTTTGGAAAGCGATCCCGATTGTATTTACAATCGGCTCAAGAACCACGAGCTGCTCAACCAGGAGCAGGCCGACTTGCTCAAGATGCTGAGCGTCCCAGTGGACAGCGAACACGACCTGGGCGGGCGTTTCGCCGACGACATTCGCGACAGGAAGCTGGCCAAGTTCCAGGACGGCGATTCCTACGTCATCGTGCCCGGCACGGCCATGAAACCGGACGACGACCTGCGCAAATGGCTGAAGGACCAGCACGATTTCCTGGTCAGCAAGCACGGCGACGACGTCAAAACGGTGGTGGTCATCCGGCCCGACGCCAACATCGACTACGCCGTGGTCTACCAGGTCCTGCTCCTGTGCCAGGAAGCGCACTTCACGAATCTGAAAGTCCGCGCCGTCGTTCCCACGGTTCATTAGACGAGGATTTTCGCGGGCCTGGCGGCTCGCCGGCGCCGGGAAAAATGCGGAACGGCAAGTAACAGAGCCGCCGTCCGGACGACTAAGAAAGCGGTCCGACGGCGGCAATCGGATAAGTCGAGGTTCGAATGGCTTCGCGACGCCAACAGGCGGAAAAAGGCACGGAAATCACGCTGCCGATCACGCCGATGCTGGACATGAGCTTCCAGCTGTTGTTCTTTTTCATCTCGACGTTCAAGCTGCCGACCAACCCGGAAGGGACGCTCGATTTGAGCATGCCGTCCCAGGCGACGCCCATGGCCAACGACATGGCCAAGGTCGATCCCAGCAAGTCTTCCTCCGACGAAAAACCGGACCTGAAAAACTACATTATCATCAAGGTCGAAAACCCCAACCGCGACGCCCCGTTGGACGAGGACGTGGGCAGCGTCACTCCCGTCTACAAGGGAGGAAAGGAAGAGGACAACCAGACGATCTCCACGGATTGGCGCAAGGACAATTACGAGATGAAGGAGCTGGCCGACCGGCTCCACTCGTTTCTCACGTCGGCCGAAACGTCGAAGACCACGATCACCGGCGTGGAGATTCAGGGGGCGCCGGAGCTGAAATTCAAGGCCGTCGTCCGCGTCATGGACGTTTGCCGCAAGGCCGGGCTGAAGGACATCCACTTTGGGATCGTGCGGGAGGATTTTGACAAGTACAGCCGAAAGCATCTGGGCAAGGATTAACGGCGACAGGCGACTTATGCGGCACGGGATGCGCCCTCCGACGAAGGCTGCGACCCGCCGGATCGGCGTTCCGGTCGGGGCCGTCCTTGCCGCGCTGGCCCTGGCCGTCGTTCCCGCCGTCGCCGACGACAAGCCGGAGTTCCCGGTCGGGGCGGGATTGACCGTCGAGGACCATGCCCGCATCGGGGCCAGCGCCCTGGTGCTGAACGGCTTCCCCACCGGCTGCGAGGTTTGCAGCGAAGGGGCGTTGGTTTCCGCCGGCCAGGCCGTGGGCCTGTGGCCGAGAGAAGTCGAAGGGCCGCCGCTGGTCGATCCCGATGCACGTGCCGCGGCGGGCGCGGCGACGCTGTTCCTGAACGGCTTTCCGGGGAGCGGCGAGGTTCACACGGAATTGGCGTACCTCTGCGCCGGGCAGGACCTGCGCTTTTGGACGTTTTTCGACCCGAATTACGTCCGGTCGATTCCCGAATGGGCCCTGGCGCTGGTGAAGGACAAGACGCCGATTCCGATGGACCCGGCAAACGTAAACGACCCGGCCAACCAGGAGCTGGACGCCTATTTCGACATGCTCGTGTACGCCAACCGGACGGCCACGGCGGCGCTGGACAAGGCGGCGGTGCGGGAGGACGGCTTGTGGGCCAAGGTGTTCGAGGACCCGGCGAAGTACCGCGGCAAGGTGCTGCACTTCGAGGGACGGCTCAAGCGGCTCCGCGAGTATCCCGCCCAGCTGATGGCCGTCCAGGCCGGCGCCACGAAGTATTATGAAGGATACTTGTCGGTGGATGCTTGGCAGGACGACCCGGTGTACGTCGCCTTCACCGAACTGCCGCCCGGCCTCCAGCCGGGCGAAACGCTGGACGTGCCGGTGGCCTTTAGCGGCTACTTTTACAAACTGTTCCGCTACACGGCCGCGGACACGCAGAATACGCACAAGGACCGCCTCGCCCCGCTCTTGATCGGCCGGACGCTCACGCTGACCGGCCCAGCCGCCGGCGCGGAGAAGCCGAAAGAGGACACGGGCTGGCCGGAGTGGCTGGGGCCGCTGTTTTTCGGCGTCATCCTCGTGGCCGTGGCGCTGCTGGTTTCGCTCGGCTACTGGTTTCGGCACAGCGACCGGCGCGTGCATGGTCGGCTGCGCGCCGCCCGCTATGGAGAATTCATTCCGCCGCCGCCGGATAGGCCCGGCGAGCCGGGGGCGTAAGCCCCCGGATGGTCGATTCGGCGATTGCAGATATATCAGGGGGCTTACGCCCCCCGCTCGCCCTGAAAAGAAACGCCCCAAGGAACCTGCACCATGTCCACCAACCCCCTGCCCGCTCCGCGACGCCGGGTCATCGTCGCTCCGACGGTCGGCGCCGGCCGCATGATGTTCATCACGAAGTTGGCCCTCGTGTGGACGCTCAGCGCGGCCTTGCACGGCGGCATGGTCCTCGCCTTCTTCCTGACGAAGGACCTCTTTCCCGCGGAAAAGGCCCACGCGGCCGACGCTCCGTCGTACCAGCAGGTCAACCGTACCCAGGTGGACGAGGACGACAAGGAGGCGATCGACCAGACGAACCCCGACGAGGGCAACGACCCGGAGCACCAGCTCAATTACAACGTGCCGCGCATCGAGAACGTGAGTGTGGCCGGGCCGGTCAATGCGACGGAGGCGGTCGGCATTCCCAACTCGCCGGAGCAGATGCGCAATAACGTGTCCGCCCCGTCCGGCATCGGCGGCGGCACCGGCGCCGGCGCTCCGTCGCTGGACATCGCCGGTACAGGCCAGATGATCGGCACGGCGGGCGGGTACACTTTCGGCACGGGGATGTCGGGCGACTTCGCCGGCCGCGGCGGTTCCACCCGCCATCAGCTGCTCCATGAAGGCGGCGGCAACGCGGCTTCCGAGGCGGCCGTCGCCTCCGGCCTGCTCTGGCTGGCCTGCCACCAGGCGCCGGACGGCCACTGGTCGCTCGATCACTTCGAGCTGTACGCCCACGATCCGGAGGAGCCGTCGCCCAACAGCAAGACCTTCAAATGCAGCTGCACCGGCCAGGTCAACCGCCAGGACGACATCGCCGCCACCGCCTTCGCCCTGCTGCCGTTCCTCGGCGCCGGCCAGACGCAAAAGCCGAACAAGGAGCCGGGCGCCCACGACTACAGCAAGACGGTCAAGGCCGGCCTCGATTACCTGATCGCCAAGCAGGGCAAGGACGGCTACTTCGGCGGCAGCATGTACTCCCACGGCATCGCCGCCATCGCCATTTGCGAAGCCTACGGCATGACCTCCGACCCGGCCCTCAAGGCGCCGGCGCAGAAGGCGATCCGCTTCATCGAGACGGCCCAGGACCCGGCGACCGGCGGCTGGCGCTACGCGCCGCGGCAGGCCGGCGATTTGTCCGTCAGCGGCTGGCAGATCATGGCTCTGAAAAGTGCGCAAATGGCCGGCCTGGAATTGGCCAACAAGGACGAGGCGCTCAAGGAAGCCGACAAGTTCCTCGACTCGGTCGAGGCGCCCACCAAGGGCGGCTACTGCTACATGCCGGGCGCTCCGGAAACGGTGGTGATGACGTCGGTCGGCATGTTGTGCCGGCAGTATCGCGGCGTCAGCCCGCGCAACCCCGGTCTCTTGGCCGGCGTGGACCGGCTCAAGACGGTGCCGCCGGGCAAGGCCAACAACATCTACTACGAGTATTACGCCACGCAGGTGATGCACCACATGGGCGGCGACGCCTGGGATTTCTGGAACGAAGGCCCCGGCGGCAAGGACAGCCACACCGGCATCCGCGACTCGCTGATCGCCAAGCAGTGCAGCATCAAGGAAAAGCACCTGCCCGGCGCGACGCCGGTCCTGCCGGCCAGCCTGGTTCACGAGAACGGCAGCTGGGACGCGACCGGCGCCTGGGGGCCGGACGGCGGCGGCCGGATCATGTATACGTCGCTGTCGCTGCTGACGCTGGAGGTATACTACCGCCATCTGCCGCTGTACCGGCGCGAGACGGGGGCCCAGAAGCCGGACATGCCGGCGCCGGAATCGAAGTAGGAAGCAGCCCGCCGCGCGTGAGCCCGCGGCGCAAGCAAGGGTTTAGCATTCCCTTGCTTGCGGAGCGGGCTTGTTCGCTGCGGGCTCCTTTGCGTTTTGCCTGCTCCGCCCTCACATTCGTCAAGTCCAGATTAACTCGCAGTCCCTTCCCAGCCGATAACAACGAAAGAAGCGCGCCGCTTCGACCGTTCTCCCACGGGGGCGAGAGGGGGTGAGGGGCGGTCGGCCGCGCCTTGTGCAGGCAAAGGAGGCCAACGGATGGTCCGGTCACTCTGGGTAGGACCTGTGTTCGGCGTGCTGGCCCTGAGCGGCCTGGCCGAGGGCCAATCAACGCCGTCCGTCCCCGCCGCGGCGGGCGCGTCGAAGGACCGCATCGTCGTCGTGCAGGAGTCGGGCAAGCCGGCGCAGCGGTGCAAGGTCCTGAAAATGTGGACGGAACCGGACGGCACGCCGGCCTTCCAGGTCGAGGCGCTGGATACGGGCGAGCTGATCACGATTGAGGAGGCGGACGCCAACGCGCCGCGGCCCGGCGTCGTGGTGCGCTCGGCCTGCATGCGCGTCTTCCACTGGGGCGTGATGGGCCCCGCGCCGGTGGGCACGCCGGAACCGCCGTCCAACGCCGTGGTCGTCGGCTATCCGATCGACATCCATCCTCCCGCGCCCGAACCGTCGCGGATCGCCGCCGCGGCGAAGCCGGCCCCCGCGCAGCCGTGGAGGCAATGGCCGTCGGCCCACGCCGAGGCGCCGACCGCCGATTTCAACGTCGCCGCCATCCGCCCCACGCCCCCCGCGACTCCGCCCGTCGCCGCAACGACGCCGCCGGCCCGGAAAGTGGAGCTGACGCCGATTACCCAGGTCCCCGTCGCGGCCGCTCCGGCGCCGAGCGCCCCGGTCAAGCCGATGGAAACGAAACCGGCCCCGACCGTCGCCGCCGTGCCCGCGACTCCGGCGCCTGCGCCGGCCTCGCCCTACGGCGTCAGCGGACCGGCGAAGACGGTTTGGAAGCCGTATGACTCCAAGCCGACGACGGCCGCTCCCGTGACGCCCGCCGATTCCGCTGCGAACGCATCTCCTTATGTCGCCAAGCCGGCGCCGACAGTCGCCGCGACGCCCGCCAAGCCCGCCGTCGCTCCGGCGCCGCTCGCTCCGGCGAAGGAAATGGTCGTCGCGAAGAAGACGGACGCGCCGGCGACCGCCGCGCCGACTCCCCCGGCGGCGCCGGCAAAAGAGATGGTCGTGACGAAAAAGACGGACGCGCCGGCGACCGCCGCGACGACTCCGCCGGCTGCACCGACGAAGGACCCCGTTGCGGCGAAGAAGGTCGAAACCACGCCGGCCCAGCCGAGCGATTGGCGTCAGTCGTGGGGCAAGATGGACGCCCCGCAGCCGCCCGCCCCGATGCCGATCCTCCCGGCCCCGCCGGCGCTCGCCGATGCGACCAAGTCGCAACCGCCCCATGCGGTGCACCGCACGGACGATCCGCTCAATGCTCCGGACAAGTTCGCCGCGGTCCCGCAAGCCGGCGGCTTCATGCCGCAAGCGGGCGGCTTCGATTCCACCAAGTCCACCACGGACAAGAAGACGCCCCCGCCCGCGGCCCTGGCGCTGCAGCAGCCGCCGGCCGCGGCCAAGGACGTCCCCCCGCTCGTGATTCCGCCGCTGCCCGGCCCGACGCCGCCCTCGGCGCCGACCACGGTCCTCAAGCCGACGCCGCCGCCGTCTTCGACGCCGGCCCCGACGCTGGCCCCGGCCGCGGCGGTCAAGCCGACGCCGACCGTGCCGCAACCCGTCGCCACGGTTCGGCCGACCCCGGCGCCGGCCGCGACGCCGCCGACCGTGCCGCTGGGCATGGGATCGGTGCTGGCCGCTTCCTCGCCGGAGCTGGCGCCGCCGGCGTCCACTCCATCGGCGCCGGCCAAGGCCGCGGTCGCCATCCGCGCGGATGAGCCCAACGCCTTCACCGAACAGCGGCAGCCCGGCTCCGTGATGGTCGCGGCCAACGCCTTCTCCGCCCCGGCCCCAGCCCCAGCGTCCACGCCCACGGCCTCGCCGCGGCAAACGCCGTCCACCACCCCGGACGCCGTGGCCATGCGAACGGTCCCGTCGTTGCATACGGCCGCTCCGCAAATGCCGATGGGCTACGTCGTACAAGCGGGCTACGGCCAGCCAAGCAGCTACAGCCTGCCGCAGGTGGCCGGCGTTCTGAAAGATTCGCTCTATCCGTCGCAGCGCGAATGGGCGGCCGAGACGCTGGCGTCGATGGATTGGCATCATCAGCCGGAGATCGTGGACATGCTGGTGGCGGGGGCCAAGGCCGACCCGGCGCCGGGCGTGCGAGCCGAGTGCCTGCACTCGCTGGCCAAGATGCAGGCCGACACGGTCCCGGCCGTCGAGGCCGCCAAGGCGCTGCAATCCGACGCCAACGACGAAGTGCGTCAAGCGGCCGTCGAGGCGTATAAGGCGCTGACTGCTTCGCCGTCCCATTGATGCATCGCGCTGCAGCTCGCAGCGCAAGCAAGAGATGCTCTTGCTTGCGCTGCGAGCTCATTTACGGCGCGCCGCTCGCCGTTGCGCGCTGCTTGGCGAACCCACTCCCGCTTCCTATCGTTTCTAGCGGTAGTCGCTCGTCAACCGTGCAGGTGCGCCGATGGCATTCTTCCCTGACGTGGAAAAAATCCGCCACGAAGGCCCCGATTCGACCAATCCGCTGAGCTTCCGCCATTACAATCCCGACGAGCGCGTTGAAGGCAAGCCGATGAAGGAGCACCTGCGCTTCGCCGTCGCCTACTGGCACACGATGCGCGGCATGGGCGGCGATCCGTTCGGCCCCGGCTGCGCCCGCCGGCCGTGGGAGGACGGGACCGACTCCGTCGAGATGGCGATCAAGCGCGTGCGGGTGATGTTCGAGTTCCTGGAGAAGCTCGGCGCCCCGTTCTACTGCTTCCACGACCGCGACGTGGCCCCCGAAGGCAAGAACCTCCGCGAAACCAACGCCAACCTGGATAAAGTCGTCGCGGTGCTGGAACAGGAGCAGCAGCGGACCGGCGTCAAACTTCTCTGGGGCACGGCGAACCTGTTCAGCAACCCGCGCTTCGTCCACGGCGCCGCGACCAGCTGCAACGCCGACGTGTTCGCTTACGCGGCGGCCCAGGTCAAGAAAGCCATCGAAGCGACGCAGCGCCTCGGCGGCGTCAATTACGTCTTCTGGGGCGGCCGCGAGGGATACTCCAATCTCTACAATACGGATATGAAGCGGGAGCTGGATCACCTGGCCCGCTTCTTCCACCTGGCCGTGGATTACAAAAAGAAGATCGGTTTCACCGGGCAATTCCTGATCGAGCCGAAGCCGAAGGAGCCGACGGTCCACCAGTACGATTTCGACTGCGCCGCCGTGGTCGCCTTCCTGCGGACCTACGGCCTGGCCGACCATTTCAAGCTGAACGTGGAGACGAACCACGCGACGCTGGCCGGCCACACGATGATGCACGAGCTGACCTACGCCTGGGCCCAGGGGCTGCTCGGCTCGATGGACGCCAACCGCGGCGACCTCCTGCTCGGCTGGGACACCGACCAGTTCCCGACCGACCTGTACCTGACGGCCCAGTGCATGTTGGTAATTCTCGGTCAAGGCGGTCTGGCCCCCGGCGGCGTCAACTTCGACGCCAAGGTGCGGCGCGAGAGTTTTGAGCCGGTGGACCTGTTCCACGCCCACATCGGCGGCATGGACGCCTTCGCCCACGGCCTGAAGATCGCCGCCAAAATCCGGGCCGACGGCGTGCTGAGCAAGTTCGTCAAGGAGCGCTACGGTTCGTGGGATTCCGGCGTCGGCCAGAAAATCGAGGCCGGCCAGGCGAACTTCGACGATCTGGAAAGGTACATGCTGGAGGCGGGCGACGCGAAACCGAACGTCTCCGGCCGGCAGGAAATGCTGGAAAACATCGTCAACCGCTATTTGCGATGACCATCATGCACGAACTGACGCGGTTCAGCGTCTCGCTGGAGACGGCCTTGCTGGAAGCGTTCGACCGCAGCAACGCGGCCAAGGGATATGCCACGCGCAGCGAGGCGGTGCGCGACCTGATCCGCGAGCGGCTGATCCGCGAGGAAGCGTCCGGCCCGCAGGGCGCCGACGCCGAATCGGTGGCCGTGGTGACGCTGGTGTACGACCACCATGCCCGCGAGCTGGCGTCGCGGCTGATCGACAAGCAGCACCATCACCACGAGATCGTGGTGTCCACGATGCACGTACACTTGGGAGAGCGGCATTGTCTGGAAGTGTCGGTGCTGCGCGGCCCGGCCGGGTTGGTGCGCCACCTCGGCGAGGAGCTGACGTCGGTCAAGGGCGTGCTGCACGGCGAGATCACGTTCACCGGGGACGAGGCGGCCCTGAACCGCTGGCGCTGAGGGATTGGCCTTGTGCCGCGC
>DATKHW010000822.1:0-5935 GCA_035546275.1 Gemmataceae bacterium | reverse complement strand
GCTGCTGGATTTGGTGGATCATCTCATCGTGTCGCGCGCCTTCGCGGCGCGGCGCACCGGGACGGACGACCCGGCGGCCGCGGCGCGCTTCCTCTGGGCAGACGGCCGCAACGCCGTGGTCGTCACCTGCGGCGAGGACGGATGCTGGTATATCGGCGCGGAGGGAACTGGGCCGGTGCATCAGCCGGCGTTTCGCGTGCCGGTCGTCGATACGACCGGCTGCGGCGACGTGTTCCACGGCGCCTACGCCGCGGCGCTGGCGCGGAGGCTGGACCTGGCGGGAAGGGTGCGCTTCGCCAGCGCGGCGGCGGCCCTCAAGGCGATGCACGCGGGGGCGCAGGCAGGCATCCCGACGCGGGCGGCGGTAGAGGCATTGATCCAAGACCGGTAATAGCGTCGTTTAGCCGCGACCCGTCAGGGGAGCGCGTCGCCGAAGCGCTCCCCTGACGGGTCGCGGCTAAACGGGATATTCACACATCGCAAATCCGCACCGCCTGCTGCAGCCCCGCCTTCGGATCGCGGGTCGGCATGAACTCCTGCCCCACGTAGCCCTCGTACTTGATCTCAAGCAGCTTTTTCATCAGGGGCGCGTACTGGATCTCCTGGTTCTCATCCAATTCGCCGCGGCCCGGGTTGCCGGCCGTGTGGACGTGGCCGATGATGTCCTTGTTCTCATCGATCCGCCGCAGCAGGTCGCCGTGCATGATCTGCACATGGTAGATGTCAAAGAGCAGCTTCAGCCGCCGCGAGCCGACCTTCCGGATAATGCCGGCCATCCAGTCGAGGTTGTCGCCCTGGTAGCCGGGATGGCCCTTCATGGGGTGCGAGCTGTCGCGCGTGTTGAGATGCTCCATGCAGATCGTGACGCCCTTCTTCTCGGCGTAGCCGATGATCTGCTTGAAGCCCTTGACGCAGTTCTCAGCGCCCTCGTCGAGCGGGATCTCGCCGCTTTTGGGGTCCTCCGAGTCGCGCCACTTGTAGCCGCTGAAGGCGATCACGCTCGGCACGCCGAAGTCGGTGCAGTCGTCGATCATCTTTTTCGTGCTGGCGATGACTTCCTCGTGGTACTTCGGGTTGTTGAAGCCCTTGTGGAAAGGCATTCCCGGCATTCCGTTGGGCGCGATGGCGCAGGTCAGGCCGTTCTTCTTCAGCGGTGCCCATAATTCCGGGGCCATCAGTTCGACGGAGACGCAGCCGATTTCCTTGGCGATCTGACAGGTCGTATCGATGTCCCATTTGTCGCCGAAGCCGTTGAAGCACCAATAGACGATCGACTGCTTGATGCGGCCCTTCGTTGCGGCTCGGCTGTCGGCAGCGATGGCATGGGGTGCTAATCTGGTCAATGCGGCGGCGCCGGCCGCGGCCGCTCCGCGCAACAGGCCGCGGCGGCTCATGGCGTTGTTCGGTGTGTGCATGGGTGTGCTTGCTCCTGGAGAGAGAATCGCGGCTCGCCGGGTTCGGCCAGCCGCTCCTCAGCCTACCCGGCTATTGGCGTTTTGCAATGACCCACCCTGGCCGCGGGGCGCGTGATTTGCAGGATAAGCATACATCTCGGACAGGAACAGGCGTTCCAGGAGGTTCCCATGACCGCAGCGACGACCGTAATCGGGGTGAAGTCCACGGCGTTCCGGGAGGGGCAACCGATCCCGAAGCAATACACCGGCGACGGCGGCGGTTAGTCGCCGCCGCTGACGTGGTCCGGCGTGCCGGATGGGACGCAAAGCCAGGCGCTCGTCTGCGAAGATCCCGACGCGCCGCGCGGGACGTGGACGCACTGGGTCCTGTTCAACCTGCCGGCGGACAAGCGCGAACTGCCCGAAGGCGTGCCGGCGAAGGAGTCGCTGCCGGACGGCGCCGTGCAGGGCAAGAACGACTTTCACCAGCTCGGCTACGGCGGCCCCGCGCCGCCGTCCGGCAAAGCGCATCGCTAATACTTGAAGTTCTATGCTCTGGATTCCCGTCTGGACCTCAAGGCCGGCGCCACGCGGCAGCAGCTCCTGGCCGCCGCGCAGGGACATATCCTCGGTGAAGGATCGCTGATGGGAACCCATGGCCGCGGAAAGTAATGGGGTTGGTCGGCAAACAGGGAAGAGGTGCAACGATGGAAAAGCGTCCGCTGGGCAAGACCGACATGCAGGTGAGCGTCCTCGGATTCGGCGGGGCCGAGATCGGCTTTGAGGGCGTCCCGGCCAACGAGGTTGCCCAGCTGCTGGGCGCTGCGCTGGACGCCGGCCTCAACGTGATCGATACGGCCGAATGTTACGTTAACAGCGAGGAGCTGATCGGCGAGGCCGCGTCCGGACGCCGCAACGATTTCTACCTCTTCAGCAAATGCGGACACCCAGGTGGGATGGGTACGGAAGATTGGTCGCGCGACGGTCTGCTGTCGAGCATCCAGCGCAGCCTGAAGCGGCTGCGCACCGACCGCCTCGACCTGATGCAGCTGCATAGCTGCTCCTTCGACGAGCTGCGCAAGGGCGAGGTCATTGCAGCGCTAGAGGAAGCCCGCAAGCGCGGCTACGCCCGCTACATCGGCTACAGCGGCGACGGCCAAGCGGCTCGCTACGCCGTCGAATGCGGCCGGTTCGACGTGCTGCAAACGTCGGTTAGCATCGCCGACCAGGAGGCGATCGACCTGACGCTGCCGCTGTGCCGCGAGCGCGGAGTCGGCGTCATTGCCAAGCGGCCCATCGCCAACGCCGTTTGGCGCTGCCCGCACCAGCCGACCAACGCCTACCATTTGCCGTACTGGGAGCGCCTGCAGAAATTGCAGTACGAATTCGCGCGCCCCGATGGACCGGAGGCGGTTTCGACGGCCCTGCGCTTCACGCTTAGCGCGCCCGGCGTGGACGTGGCGATTGTGGGCACGACCAAGCCGGGCCGCTGGCGCGAGAACGTGGCGGTGCTGGAAGCCGGCCCATTGCGGGCGGCGCAGTTCGAGCGCATCCGCGCCCGCTGGCGCGAGGTTGCCGAGAAATCGTGGGTCGGCCAGACGTAATGGCCCACGTTCCCGCGACCTATCCCTTTAATCCGACGCTGCATCGGCTATAATGATGATTTGTGACGACCCAGCCGGCCCGGCCGGCGAACGCACCCACCGCCGAAGGCAGCGATGCGCTTTCTGATGAACGCCGGCCGCACCAGCAAGCAGGGCCAGCAAATCAACGTCGGCAAAGACAACGCCGAATACGAAGCCATCGTGAACACCGTCACGATGCATCCCGACGACCTCAAGGCGCTCGGCGTCGCCGCCGGCGCCACGATCCGGGTGCGGACCGAGTACGGCGAGGCTGCGTTTCTAACCAAGGAAGGCAAGGTCCCCGTCGGGATGATTTTCGTACCGTACGGCCCGCCGACCTGCCGATTGATGGGAGGCGGCACCGACGGCACGGGAATGCCGACGTCGAAAGGCTGGGAAGTGGACGTCGAGCCTGTCGGGTAAGACTTCCCTTGCACGAAGCGCAAGCAAGTGCTGACCTGCACTGGCTTGCGCTTCGTGCTCGTGAACAGGAGAAAACATGAACACGCCTGAAAGCGAATCCCCCACCCCGCCGCCCGACGCGGCCCCCGATCAACCCGCCCCCTGGCAAGAAATCGAAACCGGCCGCTATCAGCCGCGCCGCATCCGCGGCAGCTGTCTCGGACGGGAACTCGGCTGAACGTTCATCCTTCCGTCCGGTCCGGACGGTCCGGTGCGACGATAAAAGGGAGCGGGAATGGACCTCAAGATTGTGAAGAACGCGACCTGCACCTTTTGCGGTTGCGTCTGCGACGACATCGAATTGCACGCCGACGACGTGCGCATCGTCGAAACCAAGCGGGCGTGCGTCCTGGGCGAATCGTGGTTCAAGAACCACACGGCGGAGCGCCTTTATCCGGACGCCCTGATCGACGGCAAGCCGGCCAGCGTCGATGAGGCGGTGGAGGCGGCGGCCGACTATCTCTACAACGCCCACATGCCGCTGGTCTACGGCCTGAGCAACGTGACCTGCGAGGCGCAGCGGGAGGCGGTGGCGCTGGCCGAATTGACCGGCGGCATCATCGACAGCCACACGTCGCTCTGACACGGTCCCACGGAGATCGCCGCCCAGTTGGGCGGCAAGGTTTCGTGTACGCTGGGCGAAGTGAAGAACCGGGCCGACCTCATCATCTACTGGGGCGGCAACCCGGCCGAGTGCCACCCGCGCCATTTCACGAAGTACACCCTGACCCAGAAGGGCAAATTCGTGCCGAACGGCCGCAAGGGCCGGACGATGGTGCTGGTGGACATCCGCGAGACGCCGAGCGCCAAGGCGGCCGACCTCTTCCTCCAGGTGCGGCCGTCGAAGGATTTTGAAATGCTGACAGTGCTGCGCGCCCTCATCAAGGGCCAGCGCGTGGACCCGGCCGGCGTCGCCGAAACCGGCCTGACGCTGGAGCAGCTGCAGGACTTCGCCGACCTCATGAAGAAGTGCCGTTTCGGCGTGATGTTCTTCGGCATGGGCCTGTCGATGACGCGCGGCAAGCACATGAATTCCGCGGGCCTCCTGGCGCTGGCGGCGGAGTTGAACGCCTTCACGAAGTTCGTGGCCATGCCGATGCGCGGCCACGGCAACGTCACCGGCGGCGACGTGGTCATGCGCTGGACGACCGGCTACCCGTTCGGCGTCAACCTGTGCCGGGGCTACCCGCGGTTCAACCCCGGCGAATACTCGACGGTGGATCTGCTGCTGCGCGGCGACAACGACGCGGCGCTGATCCTCGGCGCCGACCCCGGCGCGACAATGCCGCAGCCGGCCATCGACCACCTGGCGCGCATCCCGACGATCACTCTGGACCCGAAGGTGACGCACACGAGCCGGCTGTCGCGCGTCCACATCACGACGGCGGCGACCGGCATCAGCGCTCCTGGGACGGTGTACCGGATGGACGAGATCCCGCTGCCGCTGCGGCCGGCGCTGAAGTCGCCGTACCCGACGGATGAGGAGGTGGTGCGGCGGATTTACAAGGCGGTGGCGGCGAAGCCGCCGTTGCCGGTGCCGGTGCGGCTGGACATGGCGACGGCGTAACAAGATCATAGGGGGATCTGAAATGCCGTTGCTCGATCACTTCCACCCGCCGTTGCGAGGCCCTCGCCACTGGGAAGGGTTTCATCATGTCTGGGCGGCCAATATCGCCCAGCATCTGAACCGGGAAGTGTTGCCGCCGGAGTTCTTCGCCGAGTCCGAAATCAGCCTCGGCCCGACGCTGGAGATCGACGTCGCCAATGTTGAGGGCGGCAACGGGCGTGAGGCCTCGGGAATGACGGCAACCGCCGTGTGGGCGCCCGCCAAGCCGCTCCTGACGTTCCCGGTGGATTTCGCCCGTCTGGATGTCTGCGAAGTCCGCGTATACGAAGAACTGAGCGGCGCGCAACTGCGGGCGGCCATCGAGCTGGTCAGCCCCGCCAACAAGGATCGCCCCGGCAGCCGCCGAACCTTCGCCGCGAAGTGCGCCGGCTATCTTAAACAGGCGGTTTCCGTCGTTATCATCGACGTGGTCACGGAAAGGACCGCCAACCTGCACGCGGATCTGCTTGAAGCCCTGGAGGTCACGGAGGCGGCCTGGGAATCGCCGACCCAGCTGTACGCGGTCGCCTACCGCCCCGTTCCGGTGCTGAAGCAGCAGCGAATCGAGGCCTGGCCCGAGGTGCTGACCCTGGGGCGCGGCTTGCCGGTTCTGCCGTTGTGGCTGCGGGTGGATCTCAGCGTGCCGTTGCAGCTGGAAGAAACGTACGCCACGACCTGCGAGGGGTTGCGGATTCCTTGTTAAGGCGCGCGGAGGACCACATTATGGATGACAGCGATAGCGTGTCCCCCGAGGGAGCCGCGGATAGCCGAAAGCCATCCGGATTTTCAGATGAGTACTGGTTGTACGCCAAACGGCGTCACGGTATCTACCCCGAATACACCAACCG
>DATKHW010000821.1:0-3549 GCA_035546275.1 Gemmataceae bacterium | reverse complement strand
GGCCGAAAGTGCAAGGCGGCGTGATGGGCGCGGCCTTCGTCCCCGGCATGGACACACTGCTGCTCGGCGCCGACCAGCTGACGGCGGTGGACGCGAAGGACGGCAAGCAACTCTGGACCAACCCCATCAAGGGGGCGCAGACGTTCGCATTCACCGCCGACGGCAAAACCGGGGCGGCCGGCGGCTGGGGAAAGAACGCCGGGGCGTTCAGCCTCGCCGACGGCAAGGGCGATGCGGTCAGCTTCGAGGCGGTGGTCGGCGGCATGACGTTCCTGCCGAACGGCGACGTGGCCGTGGCCGTGTGGGGTGGGACGCATCCGCTGTACGCCCTCCGCGGCGATCACAAAAAGGCGGAGACGCTGTTCCAGTCGCGGTTCGGCTTCCAGAACGTGGCGTGGTCCGACGCGCTGAAGGGCCTCGTCGCGGCGGAGGAGGGCGGCAAGCTATGGCTGCTCGACGCCGACGGCAAGCCGAAAGCGGAGCTGGACGAGACGGCGGGAACGACGCCGTACCGGATGCTGCTGCAGGGCGGCGACGTTCTGCTGGGGCGGATGAACCGCGTGGTGCAGCGGGTGAAGGTGCAGTGAGGACGCACTGGCCGGAGCTGGATGCAAAGGGGAGCGGTGCCGTCCGGCCCGCCGTCAACGGCGGGCCTATTTGCAGAAGCCCCGTGAACGGGGCTGAGAGTGTCTCAGGCCGGTTTACCGGGCTTCTGCACATAGGCCGGGGCTTGAGCCCGGGCCGTCCTGAAGCAGAATGGGAGGGGTTGTGTCGCACAATTACTATTCGGAGATTCACCTCCATATCGTCTGGCACACTAAGCTCAGCCAACCCTTGCTCAGCCCCGATGTCGAAACCGCGGCACATACGTCCGTGCGGGCGCGTACGCTTTCGGAACAGGGCGTATTGTTCCACGCCATTGGCGGCACGGAAAACCATGTCCATGTGGCGTTGGCCATTCCGCCTACCCTGCTCATCAGTGAATTCATCGGTCGCCTGAAGGGCGGTTCCTCGCATGAGGTCAATCACGTGTTCGGGCCAGGACGATTGCAATGGCAGAACGGCTACGGCGTCGTGAGTTTCGGAACCCGCGTCCTTGAGTGGGTAAAGGACTATGTCCGCAACCAGAAACAACACCACGCCGTTGGCCGCATCTATGAACGATTGGAGCGTGTGACGCAATGCGACCCGCCTTCACCATAGGCAGACGCCGGCTTTCCAGCCCCGTTCACGGGGCTTCTGCACATAGCCCCGCCGTTGACGGCGGGGCGGACTCGGCGCGCGAAAACGCCCCGCCTCCCCTTGCGGGAAGGCGGGGCGTCTCATTTCGCGCAGCACCCCAGCTGTCCGAATTACACCAAGCCCTTGAGCGGCTTGCCCTCGGCGATCGACAGCGGCCGGCCGAGGTTGTCGCGAATCTGCGTGGTCGGATCCAGGCCCATGCCCTTGTAAACCGTGGCGAACAGATCGCCCAGGCTGGCCGTCGGCACGGCACTGGTGTCGGGGTCGGTGCCGTCGGCGCTGGTGGCGCCATAAACCTGGCCGCCCTGGATCGCGCCGCCGCCGACCACCACCGACCAGACGCGGGCCCAGTGGTCGCGGCCGTTGTTCTGGTTGATCTTCGGCGTCCGGCCGAACTCGCCCATCCACAGCACCACGGTGTTCTTCCACATGCCGCGGTCCACCAGGTCCTTGACCAGGGCGCCCATGCCCTTGTCGAGGCGGTTGCCGTTGCCCATGTTGTTGCCCGTGCCGCGGATGGCGTTGAAGACCTGGGCATGGTTGTCCCAGCCGCCGAGGTCCACCTCGACGCAGGTGACGCCCTTCTCGACCAGCTTGCGAGCCAGCAAGCAGCCCATGCCGAAGTTGTTCCGGGCCCCACCGTACATGTCGATCGTTTCTTTCTTCTCGTCCTTGACGTTGAACACGTCCTTCAGCGGCGAAATGGTCAGGTCGAAGCCCTTCTTGTAGATGCCCTCGTGGGCCTGGGCCGCGCTGCCAGCCGCTTCCCGCGATTCGGGGGTCTTGAGCGTTGGGAACGCTTCATCGCCGAAGTCGCCCTCCAGGGTGCTGAACAGCCGCTGCCGCCGGCGGAGGCGCTCCTCCTGATCGTCGCCCGTGCCGAGGCTGCCGGGAGGCGACACGTTTTCCGGCGGTTGGCCGGGGTTCTGGACGGTGAAGGGGGCGTAGGCCATGCCGAGGAAGCCGGGGCCGATGCGCTGAGCGACGCCGCCGACGCCGATGAAGCCGGGCAGCGGCAGGTCCTTCGAGGTCAACAGCGACGACGCCACGGCGCCCATCGCCGGGAACTGAACGACCGGGTTAGGCTGCTTGCCGGTGTTCATCAGCACGGTGCCGCGGTCGTGACTGCCTTCGTTGGTGACGAGGGAGCGGACGATCGACAGGTGCTGCATCTGGTCGGCGATGGTTGGCAGGACTTCCGAGATTTGGAGGCCGTCTGCCTTGGTCTTGATCGGCTTGAACTCGCCGCCGTTTTGCGAGCCGGGCTTAAGGTCCCACAAATCGAGGTGGCTGGGTCCGCCGCCCATCCAGAGGATGATGAGGCTCTTGTTTTCTTTCTTCAGCGTCTGCTCCGCCGCGCGGAGGCCGCTCAGGAATTGCATTCCCGGAATCGCCAGAGCGGAAGCCCCCGCCACGTGCGTCATGAAGTGCCGCCGAGTCATCCCCTGCATGATCATGTCCCCCTGTGCGTGAAGGCCGGCTTGCCGGCCGGACCAGGCGCCTGCTGGTAAGCCGTTCCCTTTAGCTTCGCCCGAAGTCGGTTTTGTGTCAAGGATTATCCGCTCAATCGCGTTCGTCGGTTGGCGTCTGCAAAGGTTGGATGCGGCCGTTTCGCCGAGAGTTCCCGAAAACTAGAAAAGAATCGCGGCTCTGGTGCGCCGGCGCGGGGCGAAATTGTCCGACCACTTTCTTGAATCGCACGCAAGCTATGGATAAAATACAGCGCTTTCCCTACGCGGCCGCTTCCTCATCCGTGACCGGAAGTCGTGGATGCGGCCGAACGTAAAGTCGCCAGGGGGAACATGATGGCACAACTCCAGGTCGTTAAGCCGGACGAGGGACGACAGATCGCGCTGGATGGGGACAACTTCATTCTTGGTCGCAATCCCGATTGCGCTATTGTCATCCCGGTCACCTCGGTGAGCCGCGAGCACGCCCAAATCGTCCGCATTAACGGCAAGTTCTTCATCGAGGACAAGCAGAGCCGCAATGGCACGTTCGTCAACAGCCAGGCCATCACCGGCCGTACGCAGCTCAAGAACAACGACAAGATCCGCATCTGCGATTTCCTCGCCAACTTCATCGACACCCAGGCCGCCGTGATGGACAACGGGGGCGAGGAGGACCATGAGGAGGAGTCCGACGGCACCTCGACGGTCGAGGCCATGCTCAGCCACAGCAGCCACATGCTGCTGGAGACCCAGCCGGCCGAGAAGCTCCGGCACCTGCTGGAGATCAGCGCCAACCTGAGCAAGACCCTGGAGCTGGGACCACTGCTGCCGAAGATTGTGGATAGCCTGTTCCAAC
>DATKHW010000820.1:0-2052 GCA_035546275.1 Gemmataceae bacterium | reverse complement strand
CCCCTTTGCGTCTCCGTCGGTTCGACGGCGAAGGCGAAGTCGTCGCCGCAAACCTGGGCGCGCGGACCGAGGACGGTTCGCTCCGGGACTTTTTGGCCGTTGACGGTCAGCCCGCCCGCGTGCCGCAGTCCCAGGCCGTCCTTGTGCCGGAAAAACACCACCGGCTCTTTCATATCCGGCACGGGGACGTGAACCTGCGAGCCGGCGCCGAGAATCAGCGTCTCAGCCATCACCACAATGCCGTCGACGCCCAGCGGCAGACGATGGCCGCTCACCAGATCCAGCCGGGCGGTTGCGCTGGGCGGGGCCGGTTGCCGGAACCGCAGCTGACACGAGGCGCCGAGCGTCACGCGGTCGCCCGGCCGCAGCAACGCCCGCGTCGTCGGCTTGCCGTTGACCGCCACGGCTCGCGTCGCTTCCACGACGTAACCCTCGCCGTCGCGGGTCAGCGTGGCGTGCATCCGCGACACGTCGGCCACCAGCGGCACATCCACCGCCGAGCCGGGCGCCGCCTGCCCAAAATTGACTCGCACGCCGAGGCAGACAAGGTAACCGCCTACCCCGTCGATCCACAACAAAAACCGATCGGGCAAGCCCGTCGGTGCGGCCGGGGCCGCGGTCGGCGGGGTCGGCGCCGCCGCGACATGCGCTATGGTGACCGGCTCGATCACCTTCCACGCATGGCCGCGCGCCTTGCGGGCCTCCGTGTGCTGCGGGGCGACGGCCAAGACCTGCTCGGCCGCCTGAATCACGTCCCCACCCCGGCCGGCGCCGGCCGCCTCGTGCAGCGCCACAAGCAAGCCGGCGAACTCCTGCTGCCGATGTTCCAGGTCCTTGCGGTACTCCGCCAGGACACGCACGGCGGGCGCCAATCGGCCCACCCGTTCCACGGCCTCCAGCGCCTGGGCGAACTCGCCGCGGGCCGCCAGGTCGCGCGCCGACAGCCAGCTGTGGGCGGCGTCTTCGAGAACCTGCAATTCCGGCGTCCGGACTAGCTTGCCGCGAAGCCGGGCGGCCGATTCCTCGGCCCGTCCCGGTTCGCCGGCCTGCAGCAAGGCACGCACCTCGGCGACGCCCAGCCGGGTCAGCGCGCCGCGCAGCCGCTCGGCGTTTTTCTCATGCGGCTGGAGCTGTTCCGCCTGGAGCAGATCGCGCCAGGCGGCCTCCGCATCGTCTTTCCGAAGGGAGCGCTCGGCCCGGGTCGTGAACGCTCGCGCCAGTTTGGTCGTCAGGCCGGCGGCGTTGCGATGCTCCTGGGCGTGCGGCTGATTGAGCAATCGCAGAGCTTCTTCGAGGCGACTGTGTTTCATCGCCTCCTGGGCCTGCCGCATCGCCAACCACGCGAACCCGGCCATGATGCTCCCATGTTCCCATCCGAGCCGCGGATGCTCGGCCAATCTCCCCATCAAGGGGGCCGAATGGGCGAGGAAGGTTACTTGTCTTTTGGGTTGAGCAAATCTTTGAGTTCGAGGTCCTTCTGCTGGCGTTCGATTCGCTCTCGCATGTCGTCCATTTGCGCCTCGATCCGGACCTTTTCGCCGTCGCCCAATCTGTCGCCCTGGTTTCGCAATTCGTCTTGCATCTGATCCAGGCGGGTTTGCATCTCGTTGGTGAGCTTGTCCAGATTGTCCAGCTGCTGCCGAGCAGCTAGTAGTGCTTGCTCTTTGGCGTCCACAAGCGCCTTCTTCGCATCCAATTCGGCAGCGGGGGCGTTGGCTTCCTGCAGCCGCTTCAGGTCGGCGGCCAGAAAATCGACCTCGGCGTTCAACTCAGCCACGCGATCAAAGTTCTGCGACTTGTTGTTCTGAAGGTCCTTGAGTTCGTGCCGCAGAATATCGATCCGCACGTCAGGCGGGATCGCGTCGTCAGGCCGCGCGGCCTGCGCATTGGGCTGAGCTTTGGCGGCCGCCGGTTGCCCCGGCAAACGCCTGCCGCTGTGGAAGGAAATCTGGAGCCAAACCAGCAGTCCGCCGGCCACGCACACGCCGACCACGACGACCAACAGCGACGTAACAACCGCGCGCATTTGCATTGGGGGCCTGCCGCTTCGGG
>DATKHW010000819.1:0-26164 GCA_035546275.1 Gemmataceae bacterium | reverse complement strand
AAGAAGAGCAGGCGAGCCGCCTGCACCACGGTTAGAAAGCTGCGACCTTTCCCAATTATGCCTCTTACAACGCCGTCGGACAACCATTTCGCGGCAGCGGCCTCATTGGAAGCAGGCGCCGCGAGTCGAGCGGCGCCGGTCCGGCTCGGCTCGCCAGACCTGCAGCCAGCCGTTACACCGCAGCGCGAACGATTTGCTGCGAGAATCGTCTATAATGATGAAGAAGCCAAAATCGCGCAAGTTTGCCGGACCCAGGCGTTCTTCGATACAACAGACTGCGCCCCCGAACTCTGAAAGCCTACCAAGGCCGGTCCTCATGGCAGCTCCGCAACAGATCGATCGACGCGCCTTCCTGGCCAACGTGCGCCAGAGCGGTCTCCTGAGCGAAGAGGAGCTGGCGCGGGCGGAACAGGAGTTGCCGGCCAGTCCTCGCGGCCGGACGATCGCCCGCGCCTTCATCGAAAAAGGGCTGCTCACTCGCTTCCAGGCTGAACGTCTGCTCGTCGGCCGCACGGCCGGCTTTCTGCTGGGGCAATATCGCATCCTCGACCAGATCGGCCGCGGCGGCATGGGTCGCGTCTTCAAGGCCGAGCATCGCACCATGGGCCGCATCGTCGCCCTCAAGGTGCTGACTCCCGATCTGCTGCGCACCGACCGCGCCCAGGAGCTGTTCCTCCGCGAGGTGCGGGCGGCGGCTCAGCTGGTCCATCCCAACATTGTAACGGCTTACGACGCCAACGAGATCGACGGGCGGTATTTCCTCGTCCTGGAATTCGTGGATGGGCCGAACCTCGAACAGCTGGTGCGGCAGCAAGGACCGTTGCCGGTCGGCCAGGCCTGCGACTACCTGCGTCAGATCGCTCACGGTCTGCAGTGCGCGCACGTTTTGGGTATGGTACACCGGGACGTCAAGCCCGCCAATATCCTGGTGCAGCGTCGCGGCCTCAACGGCGACGAGGTCGGCCTGGTTAAGATCAGCGACTTCGGCCTGGCCCGGCTGCACAACCCCAACGCCGCCGACGATTTCGGCAGCCATCCCGGCACGATCCTGACCAAGGACAACACGGTCATGGGCACGCCGGATTATTTGTCTCCCGAACAGGCCCGCAATCTCCACAAAACGGACATCCGCTCCGACCTCTACAGCGCCGGCTGCACGTTTTACTTCCTGCTGACCGGGCAGGTGCTCTTCCCCGGCGGCGCCACGCTGGACAAGCTGATCCGGCACGGGACGGAGAAGCCGCCGTCGGTGCTGGATCTTCGTCCCGAGGTCCCGGCGGAGGTGGCGGCCATTCTGGACAAGCTGCTGTCCAAGCACCCCAAGGAGCGCTATCAGACGCCGACCGAATTGGCGGCGGCGCTGGAGCCGTTCGCGGTGAGCGGGCCGACGCCGTGGGCGCCGTTGCCGCCGACGCTGGACATCTTGGAAGATTCGGTGCAAACGTCGGGCGTCGAGGACGTCAACGACTCGGTCTTCCAGGCGTCCAACGAGCTGTCGGCCCTCGCCAACACGCTGGCGCAGGACGGCGCCCCGACGCCGCTGACCGGCGGATCGGGGAAACGGAAGAGCCGCCGTATGCATGTGCCCGTGCGCCGGCCGTCGCGCTGGCGCTTGTGGCTCTTGCTGATCGGCATCGCCGTCGTCCTCGGGTTGACCGCCGCGGCTGGCGCACTGCTCCTCCTGGCGGGCAGCCATCTTTTCTGGCGCTGAGGCTCGTCATGTCCGCCGACCTTGCCGAGTTGCTGAAGTCTTCCCTCATCCATGAGCTGGAATCGCTGCGCGAGGCGATCCGCGATCTGGCGGCGCCGCTGGACGAGCGGCAATTCTGGACCAAGCCGCTGACGCCGGGCAATTCGATCGGCCATCTCGTGCTGCACTTGACCGGCAATCTGAGCTGGTTCATCGGCGCCCAGGTCGGCGGCACGGGCTACGTCCGCGATCGGGAGCGCGAATTCACCGAGACGAATCCGCCAGCCAAGACGGCGGCGCTGGCCGGGTTGGACGAAGCGGCGGCGACGTTCCGCCGCGTGGTGCAGGGACTGACGGCCGAACAGTTCGCGGCGCCGCACCCCACCGAGCGCTTCGGCACGGTCCTCGGCGCCCTGACGGCCGTGACTTTGCACTTCGCTCTTCACCGCGGTCAAATGTCGTACATCGCCCGCTTGGTGCAGACCGCCTGATGCACATATCAACATGTCGGCGCCTCCCGAAATTCGTTGCATCTCCCTTCTGATGCGTTACAATCGCATCACTTTCCTGGAGTCCGATTCTCTGGCGCGTCCCTTCTGAACCGCAGCGGCGGTCCGCGCCACGGAACGAGATCGGTGGGCTTCTCCAGCTTCGTTTGTTCCCGCGCGGCGCTCTGCCCGAGGCCGCACCGACGCCGGAACGTCGCCCTCCGGCAATCAACGGAGTTTGCCGCCATGAAAAAGCGCTGGCAGAAATCGCCGATCCGCAAATCCCACGTCCGGCCGAGGCTGGAACGGCTCGAGGATCGCCTGACGCCGTCCTCCTTTCGGCCCCCGGAATTTTGGACCGGCTTGGCCGGCGATGGGCTGTGGAGCAGCGGCGGCAACTGGCTCAGCGGCGTCGCTCCCGTCAACGGCGACACCGTCGTCTTCGAGACCAACCTGACCACCACCGCCGACGGCTCGACGCTGAACACCAGCGCCACGGCCTATAATACGACCGATGATATCGCCAATCTCTCCGTCCCTAGTATCGTCTTCGACGACGGCACGCAGTTCTCCGTCCACACTACCAGCTCCGACGATCCATTTGCTCTCGGCGGCAGCGTCGAATCCGGGACGACCGGCTACACCATCGGCGGCACGAACACCATCAATCTCGGCAGTGATATTTTTGTGCAGAGCGGTGTGTCCAGCGGGTCGGCCAACAGTGTCCAGGAGGCTTTCGGGGGCGGCCTCACGATCAACCAGATCGCCGCCTCAGCCATCCTCAACAACGACGCTGGGACGGTGCTGACCCTAAACGGCGCTCTGGCGATGGGCGGGAATGCCCTGACGGTTACCAGCGCCAACGCAGACTCCGCTGCTTCGGGCGTCGGCGTAGTGCTAGATGGCACCATTTCCGGGAGCGCCGGCATCATCCTGAATGGCGCGGTGACGCTGGGGGGCGCCAACACCTACACCGGCACGACGACGGTCGGGAGCACCGTCAACGGCACCTTCGTGGACGTGACGAACAGCAGCGGCCTCGGCAACGCGGGCAATACGACCACAATCGCGCCAGCTTCCGCTTCCGCCGTGATCCTGGACGGCGTCTCTGTCGCGCAGGCGAACATCAACATCAATGGGGCCGCCACCTCCGCCAACGGCCTCTACGGCGCCGGCCCAAACCGGGTGCCGGGCGGGACGGCGACCTACAACGGGACAGTCACCCTGGACGCCAACACCGATTACATCAGCAACATCACGGCGGGAACGCGGTTCACCGTGAATGGCGCAATCATCGGCGGCGGCGGTATGTTGGGGATCACCGGGATCGCCGGCCCGGGAATCGTGGAATTTCAGCAAAGCACTACCTACACGGGAGTCACGTTCGTCGGCTTCGGCGCCAATGTCCAAGCGACCACCCTGCAAGTTGACACCCCGGGCGGCCTCGGAGCCGGCGGCAACGGAACGACCGTGAACGCGGGCAGCAGTCTGCTGCTAAATTTCTCATCCGGCACGTTACAGGACGGCAGCGGCAACGCCGAACAGTTGACGCTCAGCGGCGCGGGCGTCGGCAACGCCGGCGCCTTGCAGACGATTGGCGGATCCGTCGTTGTGCCCGGCGCGATCACCCTGGACGGCGTCACTGACGTCGCCGTGAGCTCGGGCACGCTGACAGCCGCCGGCGCCCTGCTCGACGACGTCTCCTACGGCGGCTCAAGCGGCGATCTCATCAAGATCGGCGCCGGCACGATGGTCCTTGCCAACACCAGCACAACGGCGTCCAACTACTCCAACGGCACGGAAATCCAGGCCGGCATCCTGGTGAACGAGACGGCCACGGCGAACACCGGCCTCGGGACGGGCAATGTGCAGGTCGATAATAACGCCACCCTGCAGCTCGGCTATTCGCCGGGGACGGCGAGCATCAGCATCGCCAACAACATCATCTTCGAGGGCGTCGCCCCGGCGCCTGGGGCGGATGCCTCGCTGGAACAGCTCTCTTCGGGCGTCGGCCAGACGGATACCATCACGGGCAACCTCCAGCTCCTCCCCAACGCCGCGTCGCAAGTGCCCATCGCCGTGGACTCCGTCTCCGCCTTCGACCTGCTCGACCTGGAGGGCGCCATCATCACGCCGGGCGGCCCCGGCACGGGGGGCGGCTTCGTCCTGAACCCGCCGCTGGGCGCCGGCCCGCAGGGAGTTGGAGCGCTGCTGTTATTCGGCGCCGGCAGCTACGGCGGCGTGACCAGCGTGGACGACGGCCAGCTGGATCTGGAAGGCGCGCCCGGCGTGGCCGAGGTTTCGGGATCGACGCTGGTGATCAGCAACTTCGCTTTCGTCAACACGGGGCGCAACGACCTGATCGCCGCCTCAACGGCCGCGGTAATAAACCCCAACTGCTCTCTGTTCCTCGACGACACCAACCAAACCATCGGCGCTTTAACCATTACCGGCGGCGAAGTCGAAAACACGGGCGCCGGCGTCCTTACCCTGACCGGCGACGTGACAGCCTCGGCCTTCATCGACGGCGCCGGCGGCTTCGACCCGGCCGTCATCACCGGCGGCGTCCTCGCCCTGAACGCTTCCGGAGGCGGCAACCGCAACTTCACTGTCAACCAGTCGTCGCCGCCGCCCTCGACCTACCATTTCGATCTGGCAATCTCGGCGACCATCGAGAATGACAGCACCGGCAACACGGCGTCCAGCCTGACCCTGCTCGGCGACGGCGTGCTGAGCCTGGAAGGCGGCGGCACGCCGAACTCCTACACCGGCGCGACGACGGTATTGGGCGGCACGCTCCAGGTCGATGACTCCCAGCCGCAGAGCACGGTTTTTGTCGCTCCGTCCGCCGTCCTGGCGGGCGCCGGAACGGTGGGCGCCGTTGCTTTCACCGGCGCTGGAACCGGCACGCTGGCGCCGGGCGATGGGCCGGCCGTCACCGGCGTCCTCACCGCCGGCGGCGTCACGTTCGGATCCGGAACGATCTTCCAGACCCAACTGAATACATCCACGGCAGGCAGCGGCTACAGCCAGCTCCATTCCAGCGGCACAGTCTTCCTCGGCAACGGTTCTGCGACGCTCGACCTCGCCCTGGGCGGCGTCTTCGACGTCGGCACGACGTTCACCCTCATTCAGGCCGCCCAGATCAACGGAACCTTCGCTGACATTCCCAACGGCACAATCATCACCGCCAGTGGCACGTTGTTTCAAATCAACTACACCGCCACGACCGTCACCG
The DNA here is from genome assembly GCA_035546275.1 of Gemmataceae bacterium. GTDB lineage: Bacteria > Planctomycetota > Planctomycetia > Gemmatales > Gemmataceae > UBA4732. The sequence goes on along the minus strand of DATKHW010000819.1, from coordinate 20,748 downwards.
CTACCGTCCAAAACAATCCCACCACCGAGAACTTCACGGTTGACGTCGCAGAAGCTAACGAGCCGATCCAGCTCACGATGGTCGTGCAGTTCCCGCCCGGCACAACCAGCGTCAGCGGCACGATCACCTTCACCTACTCCACGACAGCCGGCGATCCCACCTTGATCGTGCCCGTTTCCTACAATCCGGGCGACAACACGGGAACGGGCACGGGCACGGTCAATGACCTCCCGCCCGGCCAGGATCCGGTTTCGGGTTCGTTTTCCGGAACCTACAACGCGCCCCCGAACTCGCCCCCACCGGCGCCGCAGATGCCGATCGCGCAGCCGCAGGTGACGGAGATCGCCTTCGTCCTCAACACGGACCACTCGCTCATCCAGCTGACGCCCAAGACCGGCACGTCGACACAGCTGGCGCCAGCCGGGACGATCCTTTCGATCAGCACGGTCGCCGCCGCCAGCGGCAACGTCCTCTTCGCTGTCACCGCCTTGGGAAACACCATGTGGGAATACAGCACCAGTTGGACCGAGATCTCCCCTGGTTCCTTCCAGCAGGTCAGCGCCGCCACGGATGCGTCCGGCAATGCGGTGGCCTTCGGCGTCCTGGGCCCCGGGGCGGGACCGTACGCCGACTCCTTATGGGAATACGCCGGGGGAACTTGGAACCAGCTCTCTCCGCCGGGAACCATCGCATCGGTCAGCGTGGTGACCACGGCGGCCGGCCCGACGGCGTTCGCCATCGTGACGGCCGGCGACAACCTGTGGGAGCATCTTCCCAGCGGCGCCTGGAAGCAGGCGTCGGCCGGCTCGTTCGCCCAGATCAGCGCCGGCCTGAATGCGACGGGCCTGGCGGTGGTCTACGGCATTCTCGGCCCCGGGGCCGGCCCGTACGCCAATTCGCTGTGGGAGGACAACGCCGGAGCGTGGTCGATGCTTTCCGGCCCCGGCACGATTCTCAGCGTCAGCGCCGGCGGCCCCGATACGGCGTTTGCGATCACCACGTATGGCGACACGCTGTGGAAGCACAGCGACACGGGCTGGTCGGAGTTGTCGCCGGGGGCGTTTGCCCAGGTGAGCGCGTCGGCGGTGGGGGCGCCGCAAGACGCCCTGTTCGCTGTGCTGACGAACGGGTCGATATGGGACTACGCGGACAACAACACGCCGCAATGGGGCGAGGCGTTGAACGACCAGGCCCTGTTCAATGCGGCCCCGTGACAAGCATGCGCGGATGTGGTAGGAAAAGCTGTCCGCCCGGGCGGATGGAATCGCATAAAAGAAATGCCATGAGAAGCGCGCCGAGGTGGTGGGACGGAACCGTCCTTGGCCGCGGCTTTGCAACTTCGCCTTGGGAGAATGCCCGTGAACGTTCGGACAAAGCTGTTCGTCCTCGTCGCCGGTTTCGGCTGCGCGGCCTTGGCCCGCGCCCAGGACAAGGTGTTCTTGCGGCCTGAGCCGGGCGGCCCGAGCAGCATTGTGAAAGCCGTGGCGTTCGGCCCCTACGGCGCCGACGGGCAGCGCCTCTACGCCGCCGGCTTCGACAAGACGGTGCACGTCTGGAACCTGAGCAACGACGGCAAGGTCGAGCCAAGCAAGATGGTCTACCGCGTGCCGATCGGCGCCGGTCTTCAGGGCACGATCAACGCCCTGGCGGCGTCGCCCGACGGCAAATGGCTGGCCGTCGGCGGCATCGGCGTGACCAGCGGGCAAGCCGATTATCACCAGGTCGGCATGGTCTTCCCCACGCTCGGCGCCCTGACCAAGCAAATGCTGGAAGAACAAGGGGCGATTTACCTCTTTGATGTGAACAATCCGCGCGCCGTCAAGGTCCTGCGCGGGCACGCCGGGACGGTGCAGGCGCTGGCGTTCCTTCCGGCGCAAAACGGCAAACCGCCGCAGCTGGTTTCCACCGCCGAGGAGCGCCCGGAGAATGCCGAAGTGTATACCGCCCACGTCCGGCTTTGGGACGTTTCCCAGGCGGCGCCGTCGGCGGATACGACGCTGGATTTCCAATCGACGGCCTGGCGCAAGATCGCGCCGGGGCTGGCCGCCTGGCACACGGGGCCGAATCCCAAGGACGTCGCGGTCGCCGTGGCCTGGGGCGACGGAAAGCTCCGCGTCTGGGACGCGGCGACCGGACGGGTCGAGTGGGCGACCGACGGCAAAGTCAACGTCGGCGCCGCCGTGTCGGGCCCCGGCAAATTCCTGACGACCAGCAGCGACGCCAACGGGGACGGCATGGTGCGGGAGTGGCACGCGGGAGACGACGCGGCGCGGCCGGTGGTTCGGATGCCGCCGGAGGACCCCACGGTCGGCCCCTTCCTCGTGCCGCAGGACCTGGCCGCCTTCGCCTCGCAACCGGGCGGCGCCATCGACCGCGCCGCCGTCGTCGCCCGGCAGCAGAAAAAGGACGCCTCGCCGGACGACCGGTACTATCTCCTGCTGTTCGACCTCGCCAGCGGCCGTCGGCTGGGGCGGTGCGACCTGGGGCCGGCTCAGCCGTATCTCCGCCGCGTGACGGTTTCGCCGGACGGCAAACACATCGCCGTCGGCGACGGCGAAACGGCGCACGTCCAGCTGTTTTCCGTCGCCAATTTGACGGGCGGCAATCCGACGCCCAGGGACCTGCACGGCGACGGCGCCAGCTTCCAGAGCGTCGGTTTTGTGAAGAAGAAAACGGGCGATCCCGGTCTCTTGCTCGTGGACGACTCCGGCGCGAAGACGATCTTCGACTTTAACGGCCGGCGCCTCGTCGCCCCCGACGACGCCTGGCAACCGGACGTGCTGGAGGCGGTGGGATGGGACGTGCGAACGGAAGACGAAAAGGGAATAACCGTTGCGGTGGTGCGCGGCCCCGGCTTTGACGCAAAGCAGGTCCGCGTCGGCGAAGACTGCAAGGTCAAAGTATGGGCGGTGCTGCCGCCGCGGCCGGGTCTGCCGTTCGGTCCTGTTCTGGCGGTCGGCTATCTGAACAAGAACAATCAACCCCGGCTCATTCTGTACGACGTGCAATCGGGAACGCCGGTACGGTCGCTCACGGGCCACACCGCCGTCGCGCGCAGCCTCTCCTTCTCCAGTGACGGCCGTTTCCTGGCCTCGGCCGCCGGCGATCAGACCGTCTGTGTGTGGTCGATGGTCAGCCTCGATCAGGTGCTCGGCAAGGCCGGGGCGCTGTCCGGCGTGGTCGTCGCCAACGTCGGCCCCGAAAACAACAAGCATGTCGAGGTCGCCGCCGCGCCGGACGGTTCGCCGCTCAAGGTAGGCGATGCGATCGACGGCCTGGTCGAGGGAAACAAGGTGCGGCCGCTGGCGTCGGCGGCGGAGTTCTACACGGCCTTTTTCAACCTGGCGCCCAGCAGCAAGGCCGTCCTGCGCGTCCACCCGGCCGGTGGAGCAGCGCGGGACGTTTCGGTCGACGTCGGACAGGGGACGGACGAACGCAATCCGATGCTCTGCCTGTTCGTCACGGCCGACGGCCCGCCGGCCAAGCGCGACTGGATCGCCTGGACCATGCTCGGACCCTACGACGCCAGCTCTCCCGCCGCCGAAAACTACATCGGCTGGCACTACAACCCCGACAAGCTCGATCAGCCGGTCGAATTCGCCCCGCCCGAAAAGAACCGCAAAGACAACCTGTCGCCCGGCATCCTGAAATACCTGCTCGAACAGGGCAACGCCACGAAGGCGCGCGACGCCTGGCGCAAGGACCGGAAGCCGGAAATGGTGCTGCGGATCGACGGCGTCGATCCCGGCGGCGCCCCGGTCCACCGGCGCGACCTGACGCTGAAGGCCGAGCTGCTGGGATATTTCCCCGTGGAATGGGTCAGCTCCGCCCGCTGGCGCTTGGACGGCGGCCCGTGGCAGACGTGGGAGAAACCCGACGCTCGGACCTACAGCGCCGACCTCCAGGCGCTTCCCTGGGGCCGCGGCGTCCACTTCATCCAGGTGCAGCTATGGACCGACGACGACCTGCGAAAGCTCCTGGATCAGCAGACGGCGTTTATCTTCTTGCCGGAGCGGCCAAGCATCCAGTTCACCGAGCAATGGCTGAAGGACAACGGACTGGAGCAATCCGAAGAGACGCTGACGGGCCAAACCCAGCAAACGAAGTTCGTCCTGCGGTTCCGCGCCAAGACCGACGCGGAGGCGAAAGCGGAGAAAATCCAAGTCGCCCTGCAAGGCCCCGACGACAAGGAGCCGCGGAAGCCGACGCTCATCGCCGACGGCGGCGACGTGGAGCAAGAATTCACGCTTCACGAGGGAGAAAACGTCGTTAAAATCAGCGCGAAAAACGCCGGGGCCGGCGACGACCCCGCGGGACAAGAGACGCGAGAGGCGTCGATCCGCCTGAGCTATTTCCGGCAGCGGCGCGCGCCGGCGTTCAAGCTCAGCGTGCGGCTGCCGGACGGTACGGAACTTCCGGCGCCGTCGCAGCAGATGGTCTGCGTGGACGATCCGAAGGCTGCCATCGTCGGCGAGGTCAAGGGAGACGCCGAAGCGCTGCAAACGCTGACGCGCGACGGCGACGCGCTGGCCGGTTTCGTGAAGAACAAGGACGTGCTCTTCCATATTGAGGACAAGGTTGATCTGAAACCCGGCCGGCAGGACGTGGTGTACGCGGCCCAGACGAAAAACAGCGCGGCGGAGTCGGCGACCGTGCAGCTGTATTACCGACCGCCCGCTCCGAAAATCACGGCGATCACTCAGCCGCTCGATCCTTCCGAGGTGGATGAGGCGGAGGTTCATGTGCACGCCGTGCTGAAGCAGCCTGCCGACAAGAAAGCCTGCACCGCGCATGTGCTGGTCAATGGAGTCGAGCAGCGGCCGCAGATCCTCGACGCCGACGCCGCGGAACTGGACGCGCAAGTGCAGCTCAGGCCGGGCGCCAATCAGGTCGTCATCCAGCTGTCCAACGCCTGGGGAGCGGTGGTTGAGACGGACCCGGTCCATGTGCGCTACGTCCGCCCGCCGCGGATCGTCAAGTTCGACGCGCCGCCGATGTCGGAACAGGCCTCGGTGGATCTCAGCGCGGACGTGGAATCGCCGGCCGACCTGCAGCCCACAACGGCTCAGCTGAACAAGGAACCCTTGCCCAAGGGCCGTTTCGAGGCGACGGCGCAGAATGCGCAAAAAACCCTCTGGAAAGTGACGCTGCGCGGCGTCCATCTGGACCGGGGCAAAAACGCCTTCGATCTCGTCGTCGGCAACGAGGACGCCCTGAGCCGAAAGTCGGCCTCCGCGGTGGTCGTTTACACCAAGCCGCCGCCGCCGCCGCCCACGGTCGGCGTGAAGGTGTTCATGACGCCGCCGCCCGGTGAGCCGCTGCCGAAGACGCCGATCGCCGAGGTCGGCGGCGGCGACGAAACGCCGATCAAGGTCCTGACGCCCAAAGTCACGTTGGCGTTCACGGTCGGCGCCCAGGCGCCGTTGACGCACCTGGAATTCTTCCAGGAGGACGGGCGTCGCCGTCCGCTGCGGGCCTTGCCGCCCAACGCCGGCACGGAAGCGAAGGATGCGGTGGAGGTTCAGCTGCAGCCTGGGGTGACGACGTTCAAGCTGTCCGCGGACGACAAGGACGGCGGCCATAAGGAAATCAGCTTCCAGTTGCAGCTGAAGCAACGGCCGGTCTACATCGTGATCGACAAGCTAGTTTCGCCCGACGGCAAAAGCGAATACACGCCGCTTTCGGACCAGAAGGCCGACGGATCGGCCATCTTCCCGGAGGTGAAGGAGGGCCAAGTCGAGCTGTACGGCCGCGTCATTTGGAGCGACCCGGCCGACGAACGCTTTCGCAATCCCATCGCCGTGCGGGTCTACGCCAACGGCTATCAGCAAATCCCGGTCAAGACCGACCCGGTCAAGAGCGACCCGGCCGAGAAGAAGGCGACGGAATGCGTCTTCCACGCCAAGGTGCTGCTGACGGCCAAGGAGAATAATCAGATTCGGGTGGAACTTCCCGGCAAGGCGGCCGTGGCCAACCCGGAGACGAGCCAGTGCGTCGTGCAGCATTGCGAGAAACCGGTGCAGGGACGGCGGCTGCACCTGCTCATCCTCGGCGTGGGGGACGTCGACGACAAAACGCTGCAACAGCAGGCCCTGGAAGCGATCAAAGCCCACAAGAAGGACAACGGAAGCTACTCCGCGCCGCCGGTGTTCGACCAGGTCGAGGTTCGTCAGCCGTGCATTCCCCAGTCGCGCTACATCGCGCTCAATTACCTGGACGCTTACAAGCCGAAGCCGCCCCGGCTTGAGAATGCGGACGCTTCGCAAAGCGACATCGTTCTGATTTATTACCGGGGCCAGGAAGTGGTGGTGGACGGCGAGGTCGCGCTGACGACAGCCGGTTACGGCCACGGCGGCTCCCCGTCCGTCACGACGATCAGCTGCCGCGACATTGTGGAGCGATTCACCGAGGATTCGCCCGGCGCCCAGGTGGTGATGCTGGACGCCGAGGGGGCGGCCGCCGCCAAGGAGATGGATGTGGGCGCGGATGTGGGCAAGAAATTCAAAGGCACGCGCATGGGCCTGTTCAACTTGCTCTGGGCCGGCGGCAAGCAACCGACGGAGCGGCTGCTCGACTTCGTGCAGAAAGGCTGGAACCAGGCCGACAACCTGAACGCCCTGGCCGACCAGGTCGCGGGTTTGAGCAAGCACCTCGGCCCGGCGATGGAATTCTTCCCCGAGCTGCCCGACGAGCTGAAACAGCTCCAATTCGGCGGCGTCCTCAAGTAGCCGCCAAGCCGGCGCCGGCGGGCAAGGCGAACGCGCCTCGCCCGCCGGCGCCGCATCGCCGTTACAGCCGCTACGGTCCCCGCCGCTTCGCTCGCCTCTCCCAATTGGCTGTACGCGCCAGCCGTACCCTCATGCAGAAACAGACCAATACTATCGCTGTTTACCTTATCGCTCCGTTTTTGCGCAGACGATAGAAAACTTCATAAACGGCGCACCCCAAGGACGACCACCATCCGGCCTCGCTCCGCGCCGTGCCAGGGAGGGGCCGACAGATACCGTGTTCAAGGAGGAATGCATGAAAGCCCTGTTCCCGCTGGGGCGGGCCGCCGCTTTGCTGCTGGCCGGCGTTTACCCCGCCGCGCTGCTGCTGGCGCCCAGCGCTCTCCGCGCCCAACCGCCTGGTTTCGCTTATCCGCCGGCGCCGTCGCTGTCGTCGATCAAGGCCGCGGCCGCCACGGCGGAGCCGCCGCTGGCCGACCCCGCCCCCGCGGCGCCCGCAGCGCCTGCCGCGACTGCGACCCCTCCGGCGGCCGTCTCCATCGCTCCCGGCTGCGGCGCCCCGATCTACCCGGTCCCGGGCTGCCCCTGGCCGTACACCCCCATTGCTCCTGGCACGCCCGGGCAGACGAACCCCGAGAACCCGATGGGGACGCAGCCGCCGAATCCGGAACTCAATCCGAACGCTCCCGAAAGCGCCAACCCCAGCCCGGAAACCGTCGGCATCACCGCCCCCAACGTGATCGGCGACCTGCTCTTCACCAGCCGCTCCGCCTCGTTCGGCTTCGTTCGGACGAACGGCTTCACGAATTTTCAGGGCCTGGCCAGCACGAGCATCGTGAACTCGAACGTCGACGAGAATAACAGTCCGCTCCCGGAAAATCGTATCTATTTCCGCTACAATTTCTACGACAATAGCCAGTCGGTGACCGGCCTGAGCAACGCCACCGCGGTGCAGATTCCCAGCCCCGGCGCGGGGATTCCCGCCGCCCTGGTCCAGCTGCCGGCGATCAAGAACTACGACACCAGCTTGTACACGTTCGGCGCCGAGAAGACGTTCCTGGACGGGTTCGGGTCCCTGGAGTTCCGCGTCCCCGTCATCACGAGCCTGGCCTCGCACAACACCCTGAGCGTGGCCAGCTTCGCCGGGGCGCCGATCCCCTCGGTCGTGCCTCCGACCCCCGGCCTCCAGGATTTCAGCGTGAACACCACGCCGGGCGCCACGCTGGGCCACGAGGACACCGAGTTCGGCAACCTGACCCTGGTCCTCAAGGGGCTGTTCTACCGCGACACGTGCAGCGGTCTGTACCTTTCCGGCGGCACGGGCCTGCTGCTGCCCACCGGGGAGGACACCCACCTGACCGCAGTCGACGTCGCCAACTTTGCGGCCGGCGATCCCAACGTCAACGACGTGCGCGTGCGGGGCATTTCGATTGTGAACGAGACCTGGAGCCTGTCGCCGTTCCTCGCCGCTCTCTACGCTCCCAACGATCGCTTCTTCACGCAGGGCTTCGCCGCCATCGAGATTCCGCTCGGCGCCAGCCGCGTCAATTTCCAGGAGCAGAACTACATCATTCCGACGGGCGCTCCCCTGTCGCCGGCTTCTCTCACGCCGTTCCCCGGTACGAACAACCCGAGCGCCCGCGCCTACATCAACGAACAGTCGCTGGTGCATCTCGACTGGGACATCGGCTACTGGGCCTATCGCTGCCAGGACGACCGCATGCTCACTGGCATCGCGCCCTGCCTGGAGCTGCACTACACCGGCACCCTGCGCCGCGCCGATGCCGTGGTGTTGCCTTCCGACGGCGCGTTGATCAACAACCCGGCCAATCTCACTGGCCCGCAGATTCCGGCGCCCCCGCCGGTGGTCGGCGGGACGCCCAGCACGATCAACATCGTGGACCTGACGGCCGGCGCCACGTGGGAGTTCGGTCGGCGGACCACCCTGGCGACGGCCTTCTCCGTGCCGCTCACCAACCAAACCAACCGGACGTTCGACTGGGAGTTCCAGCTCCAGCTGAACTACTACTTCGGTCGGTGATGTCCGGGATAACGCCCAATTAGCGGGAAACGCCAGCGCGGGATTGGCCTTCGCTGGCGTTTCCATTCTGTGACCCACGCCGCATAGCGCATGTCTCTGCATGACGGGAAGCGGACGCCTGCATAAGATGCCATCGAGCCGTGCGCCGGACAGCGCGGTTCGCGCTCCGAATGCTCCCCCTGAGGCGTCCCATGGCGTCCACCGCTCGCCGAAAGGCGAAAAGCCGCCCTTCCCAACCCCTGGACGTGAAATTGCCGTCTTCCCCTTGGGGCCGCTGGATGGGCCGCGCCGCCCTGCTCGCGATGTTGGCCGTCGGCGCCTTCGCCGTCGCCTATGGCCTGACGAAGATTCCGTGGCCGACGTCGCCGTCCGCGCCTCCGCCGCCCGGCATGAAGTGGATCCCGCCCGGCGAATTCACGATGGGCACGGACGATCCGCGCAGCATGGCCAACGAACGTCCGGCCCACCGGGTCCGCGTGGACGGTTTCTGGATGGATGAACACGACGTGACCAACGCCGAGTTCCGTCGCTTCGTCGAGGGGACCGGCTACGTCACCGTCGCCGAGAAGGCGCCGAACTGGGAAGAGATGAAAAAGCAGTTTCCGCCCGGCGCGCCGGAGCCGGCCGACCTCAAAAAGGAGCCGGGTTCCCTCGTCTTCACGCCGACGGATCATCCTGTCAAGCTCGACGAATTGTCGCAGTGGTGGCGCTGGGTCCCCGGCGCCAGCTGGCGCCATCCCGCCGGCCCCGCCAGCTCCATCGACGGCAAGGACGATTACCCGGTCGTGCAAGCGGCCTGGGACGACGCCGTCGCCTATGCGAAATGGGCCGGCAAGCGCCTGCCGACCGAGGCGGAATGGGAACGCGCGGCCCGCGGCGGCCTGGAAGGCAAACGCTACGTCTGGGGCGACGAGTTCCGGCCCGACGGCAAATGGATGGCCAACACCTACCAGGGCCGCTTCCCCATGCGCGACGCGGGCGAGGACGGTTTCGTCGGACCGTCGCCCGCCGGGTCGTTTCCCTCCAACGGATACGGATTGTACGACATGGCCGGCGACGTGTGGCAGTGGTGCAGCGACCGCTACCGGGCCGACGCCAACGAGCAGTGCGCCGCCAAAGGCTGCTGCGACAACCCGCCCGGCCCGCGCGACTGCTGGGACCCGACGGACCCGCTGGGAAACGCCGCCGTGGAGCGGCGCGTCATCAAGGGCGGGTCGTTCCTGTGCAATCCGGATTATTGCGAGAGCTATCGTCCCAGCGCCCGCCGCGGGACGCCGCCGGACACCGGCGCGTCGCACGTCGGCTTCCGCTGCGTGCTTTCCGCCGCCGACGCCGGCAAGGGGCGCGGCGAGTGACGGGCCGATCCGCCGGCCGCAAACGCGCTCGCAGTTCGGGCTAAGCACGTGGTCTAGATTGTTTAGCACTTCGCAAGGGCGTCGGCGCCGCGCGCCCAGAGCGCGGCGGCGCCCGGACGCAAGCTTTTGGAACGCCAACCCCGGAGACCTCATGAACGAACCGCTCCCTCGCACGATCGCCCGGCCGATTCCGTTCCGCAACGGCTGCGCCATCGGCCTGAGCAACCGCTGGCGGCAGGGCCAGTATTGCACGCTGCTGACCGAGGCCGGCCTGGTCGGCTGCGGCATTTACGACGTGAAGACGGCGGCCGAGTTCGGCCAGGCCGTCGCCATCGCCCGCGGCACGCCGCAGAAGCCGCTGGTCAACCCCGAAGACCTGCTCGACGCCAAGATTGTGGACGCCACGCCGCAGGCGCAGGCGCTCGGCGTCCGCATCGGCATGACCGGGCGCGAGGCGGTGGAGCTGCTCCTGGCCGCGACGCCGGCGCCGCCTTTGACCGGGGGCGGTCCATGAACTAGGGTTGCACGGGCGTCCGTGCGCGCCGCCGACCACAACGGGCCAGATCAAGGGAGAAGTGATGACCGGAACTGTGCCGATCGCGGAGGCAGGTTTGGCCCCTAGCCGGGGCGAGCTGCGGGTCTCCGAGCGCTTCCCGTGCGACGTGACCGCGTCGTGTCAGCCGCCGTCGGACTGGAAGCGCGGCGGCAAGAAGTGGACGGCGCGCGTCCGCGACGTTTCCAGCGGCGGCCTCTGTTTGGTGCTGGACCGCCGCTTTGAGCGCGGCGCCGGGTTGGCCATCGAGCTGCCGGGACAGGACCCCGATTCGCCCTCCATTCTTCTGGCCCGCGTCATGAATATCCGGATGGACGGGGACTCGTGGGTCCTGGGCTGCGCCTTCATCAGTCCGCTCAGCGACGAGGAATTGGCCGCGCTCACTTGCACCGCCGCCGACGCCATGAAGCCGGCCGAAACGGCGGCGGTGCCATCGGCGACCGATGTTTACTTCCGCGGCCGGCTGCCCGACGGCGAAATTCTGGAGCGGCGCATCCGCAAGCTGAACTCGGACCGGGCCTGGCCGCTGCGTCCGGGCCGGCTGATCGAGCTGCGCTTCCACGGCGAGCAGACGGTCCAGGCGCGCGTGGACGCTTGCCGGCTTGCGGCGGGGCGGTGGGTGCTGGAATGCACCTTCGCCGCGACTCCTCAATGAAGGAGACCGCCGCGGCGCCTGGAAGCCGACTTTTTTTTCCTGCCGGTTTGCATCCAGATCGCGCTTGCATTTCGGACGCCGACCAGTAATGTATGAGCGTATGTCGGTTCCTTTTCCGAATGCACAAGGAGAACGGATATGCGCCACTGGGTTCTGGCGACCGCGGCCGTGATCGCCGCCGTCGCGATGGGGGCCGGGACCGCTCAGGCCGGCAAGGTCGAAATCAAGGGCGCTCACGTCTGCTGCGGGAACTGCGTCAAAGCCATCACCGGCATCCTAGCCAAGGTGGACGGCGTCAGCGACCCCGCCGCCGCCAAGGGCGGTTCCATCACCTTCACGACCAAGGACGACAAGACGACCACGGCGGCCCTCACGGCCTTGGCCGACGGCGGCTTTGCCGGGACCGCCACGGACGACGGCAAAGAAACCAAGGTCGACCTGGGCAGCGCCTCCGGCAAAGCCGATGAGGTCACCGTGACCATGACGCACATCTGCTGCGGCATGTGCAAAGCGGCGATCGTCGGCCTGTTTCCGGACGCCAAGGTGTCGTTCGCCTCGGACAACACCACGGCGACGCTCAAGGGCAAGGACCTGGACAAGGCGGCCGTGCTCGAATCGCTGCACAAGGCCGGCTTCAACGGCACGATCAAGTAAGCAGCGGCGCCGCCTCGACCGGCGCGGAATCAGCACAGCCCGCGGACCTCTCCCCGCGGGCTGTGCTTTTGCGCCACGAACTGTGGACGATTGTGGAAGCCCGTCACTCCAAGGACGGCGTGTCCAGCCACTTTATCAAGCGCCGGCGATCCTCGTCGGAAAGCGCCTGAACGGCTTCCTTGCAGCGGCGCAGCTCGTGCGAATCGGGGCCGCCATTGGCCCCAACCGACGGCTGCTCGCGGCCTCGCGCCTCGCGCCGCAAAGCGCGGCCGGCTATGACGCGGCGCAACGTCAATTCTTCGACCTGCCGGGGCGAAAGGCCTGCCATTTCGATTTCGCTGAGGCGAGCGCACCACGCAGCGGCCGACTCGCCCCGTTGCTTCTTGAACTCCGACATCACGCGTCCACTTCTCCGAAGACGCAGCCCCGCGCGCTCCCTGGACCCCATATCCCGGCGTCAGGAAAAGGGTCCGCGCAGGTTCCCCTGGATATGTTATTAAAACCCGCGGAACGTATGACAGTTCCGCCAAGAAAGGATGTGTGAACGGAAAACGGTCCTGGCCTGACGCGATCGAAAGGGAGTTGCGACTCGAACCGATCGACGCCCTCCGTTCATTTGCCCGTTTTGCGCTCGCACCACTCCGGCGTGACCAGCCAGCTCAGCGAGCCTTCCCCTTTGGCCGGCGAACCATCGAAGCGGATCAGGGCGGCGCCGGCCTTTGCGATCTCGATTTGGGCTTTCTTGGCGCCGATCAGCCAACCCAGGAACTCGCCCAGGTCCGGCATATGGCCGACCAGGCCGACGTTCTCGCCGCTCAACCCCAACAGGAAGCGCACCACCTTCTTCGCCTTCCCGCCGGGCGCCAGGCCGTTGCAGGTCAACTGTTCGGGGACCGGCGCCGGACAGCCCTCCATCAGGGCGTCGGCCGTCTGACGCGCCCGCAGCAGCGGACTGCTCACCAGTTGATTCAGCTCAACCCCCCGCGCCCGCAGCGCCGCCGACAGGACCGCGCACTGCGCCTTGCCCGCGTCCGTCAGCGGCCGTTCCGAGTCGTCGCGCGCGTCGCCCGGTTCCAGGTCGGCGGCTTCGGCGTGGCGGATCAGGTAGAGGTTCATGCGCGAGTCCTTGTTCGGGGAGGGGGGCCGGCGCCGCGATTCCTTCACCGATTCCTCACAAACACTTGGCCTATGCGGGCCGCGCCGGCGATTTCTATAATAAGGAAGCTCTCCGATCCCGGCCATGAAATCCGGGTGAAACCCGCGTTTCCGGCAGAAAGCAAACGAGACGATGAAACGATCCGATATCCGCAACGTCGCTATTATCGCGCACGTCGATCACGGCAAAACGACGCTGGTGGACAATCTGCTCAAGCAGTCCGGCAATTTCCGCTCCGGGGAGCTGGAAAAGCTGGAGGGCGGCCAGCACCACCTCATCATGGACTCCAACCCGCTGGAGCGCGAGCGCGGCATCACCATTCTGAGCAAGAACTGTGCGATCCGCTACGCAGCCCCCGACGGCAAGACGTACAAGATCAACCTGATCGACACGCCGGGCCACGCCGACTTCGGCGGCGAGGTCGAGCGCGTCCTCAAGATGGCCGACGGCTGTTTGCTCCTTGTAGACTCTTCCGAGGGGGTCATGCCGCAGACGCGGTTCGTCCTGCGCAAGGCCTTCGCCTGCGGTCTGCGGCCGATCGTCGTCATCAATAAGATCGACCGGCCCGACGCCCGCATCAACGACGTGCTCAACGGCGTCTTCGACCTCTTCGTCGAATTGGACGCCGACGACGCCACGCTGGATTTCACCACCATCTACGCATCCGGCCGGGCCGGCATCGCCACGACCGACATGAATGCGCCGCCCAAGGACCTCAAGCCGCTTTACGACGCCATTCTCCATCACGTCCCGCCGCCGGACGTGGACGCGACGGCGCCGCTGCAAATGCTGGTGGTGACGCTGGACTACAGCGATTACGTCGGCCGCATCGCCGTCGGCAAGGTGTTCGCCGGCAAGATCCGCAAGGGCCAGCGCATCTCGCACCTCAAGCACGACGGCCAGCGGATCGAGGCGACGGCCAAGCAGCTCTACGTCTTCGACCGCCTCGGCCGTACCGAGACGGACGAGGCGTCGGCTGGCGACATCTGCGCCGTGGTCGGCATCGAGGGCGTGGACATCGGCGACACCCTGGCCGACTTCGACAATCCCATCGCGTTGCCGCCGATCAAGGTGGATGAACCGACGTTGGAGATGCTGTTCCGCATCAACGACTCGCCGTTCGTCGGCCAGGACGGGACCTACGTCACCAGCCGCCAGCTGCGCGATCGACTGATGAAGGAGCTGGAGTCGAACGTGGCTCTTCAGGTGACGCCCGACGAGGTGAAGCGCGACGAGTTCCACGTCGCCGGCCGCGGTCTGCTGCACCTGTCGGTGCTGCTCGAAAACATGCGGCGCGAGGGCTACGAGCTGTCGGTCGGCAAGCCGCGCGTCATCAACAAAGAAGTAAACGGCGTGCAGATGGAGCCGATCGAATATCTCGTCATTGAAGTGCCGCCGGCCTCGGTAGGCTCGGTGATGGAGCTGGTCGGCACGCGGCGGGCGGAGTGCGTGAAGATGAACGGCGCCGGGGCGATGACGCACATCGAGTTCACGATCCCGGCTCGCGGTCTGATCGGCTTGCGGACGCGGCTGATGACGGCGACGAGCGGCGAGGCGATCGTCCACCACAATTTCTACGATTACCAGCCGCTGCGGGGGTCGATCCCGGCGCGGGTGAACGGCGTGATGGTTTCGACGGAGACGGGGCGGGCGACGCCGTTCGCGCTGGACAATCTGCAGGAGCGCGGCACGCTGTTCATCGCCGGCGGCGAACAGGTGTACGAGGGCCAGATCACAGGCGAGCATTGCCGCGACAACGACTTGCCCGTGAACGTCTGCCGCGAAAAGAAGCTGACGAACATGCGGGCGGCGGGGGCGGACAAGGCGATCATCCTGAAACCGCCGCGGCAGCTGACGCTGGAGCAGGCGCTGGAATACATCGAGGACGACGAGCTGGTGGAGGTGACGCCGAAGGCGGTGCGACTGCGCAAGGTTTATTTGAAGGAGAACGATCGCAAGCGGTTTGCGCGGCAGGAGCGGGCGGCCGCGGCGGCGGATTGACGTGTACAGCGAGCGGGGGGCGTCAGCCCCCTGATGACCGAATCCAGTCCAGGAATAGATTCCGTCGTCAGGGGGCTGACGCCCTCCGCTCGCCTCTAACCTAAAAGGCACATGCGCATCGACACCCTGGCCGTGGTCGGCGTTGGACTGATCGGCGGTTCCATCGGCCTGGCCGCACGGCGCCGCGGCGCGGCCGGCCGCGTGGTCGGCGTGGACGGTCGGCCGGAGGCGCTGCGGCGGGCGCTGGCCTGCGGAGCGCTGGATGAGGCGGCGCCGGATCTGCGCACGGCGGCGGCGGCGGCGGACGTGGTGATGGTCTGTACGCCGGTGGACGCGATCGCACCAACCATACTGGAGGCGGCGCCGGCCTGCCGGCCGGGGACGCTCTTGACCGACGCCGGCAGCACGAAGGCGGCGCTGCTGCGAGCGGTGGACGGCAAGCTGCCGGCCGGGGTGGCGTTCGTCGGCGGCCATCCGCTGGCGGGGTCGGAGAAGCAGGGGTCGGATTATTCCTCCGCCGAGATGTTCGAGGGCCGGCCGGTGCTGCTGACGCGGACGCCGTACACCGATGACAATGCCTTGTCGCGAGCGGCGGGGTTCTGGGAGGCGCTGGGGGCGCGGGTGCGGGTGATGGACCCGGAAGAGCACGACCGGGCGGTGGCGACGACGAGCCATCTGCCGCACCTGACGGCGTCGGCGCTGGCGGGCGTGACGCCGCCGGAGTGGCTGGGCTTGACGGCCGGCGGCTTCCGCGATGCGACCCGCGTGGCGGCGGGCGGGCCGGAGCTGTGGGCGGGGATTCTGCTGTCGAACACCGAGGCGGTGCTGGCGGCGCTGGGCCGGCTCGACGGGCGGCTGACGGCGTTCCGCCGGGCGCTGGCGGCTGGCGATCGCGAGGCGCTCACGGCGCTTTTGCGAGAGGGCAAGGAGGTGCGCGACGCGCTGATCTATTGAGGCGCGGCTCTGCGGATCGGGTATACTGTGGAGAGGAAGCCATGAGTCAGCGGCCGATGGTGCTGGGATTGCTGGTGTGCGAACAAGTCATCGTCGAAGCGGCGACGCACAACGTAACGCTAGTGAACTGTTTCACAAGTATGAAGGTAGAACAGTTCCCGTCGGAGGCGCGGCGGTTCACTATTTTCGCGGCGCTTGCCGGCGCCCTCGGCGATGTGCCGCTGGCTGTGCAGGTGAACCGCCTCGATACTCTGGAGGCTGTTTTCCGGCAAACGCAGATTGTCCGCTTCCCGGACAAGCTACGGGAGGTGCGGTTCATCTTCCGGGTGAGCCGCTGTTCCTTTCCCGTTGCGGGCGCTTACGAGGCGACCTTGGCTGCGGACGGCGAACCCTTGGCCTCACACAAATTCCACGTGTGGTGATGAAAGGAGCGGATATGAACACGCAGCCCATCCAGCCGGCTCCGGATGCGGATCGGTCCGGCGTCCACAGTCTCGATTCGCTGAATGTGATCATCGAAGGCAACGAGGACACAACGGTGCGCCCGATGACGCCCGAGCAGATCGAGGCCATGAAGCGATTCTGGAAGCGCCAGGGCGTAGAGCCGCCTCCGCCTTATGACAAGCTCTGATCGGAACGCAGCAAATCCCAAGGGACGCGGTTCAAGCACGGATTCGGAGATCGTCATGAGCGGTGCATCGGATTCCGGCCGGGAGGGCGGCAAGCAGCCCAATGATCCGCCCGCTTTCACGCAAGACGTGCAGCTGTCCAACGTCTCGGCTCGCGTGCCGGATCGGACGGCTCGCGGCGTTTTCTGCACCGGGGTGCTGGTGCTGCAGACGCAGACCGAATTCGTGCTGGATTTCGTGCAGCGGCTGACCCGGCCGCACCAGGTGACGGCCCGCGTGGTGGCGCCCATTGCGCTGATGCCGCAGCTGATCGCCGCCCTGCGCGACAACCTGGAAATCTACCGGCGAAACTTCGGCCCGCCGCCGGCCCTGCCCACGCCTCCTCCGCCAGTCAAGCCGCCCTCCATTGAGGAGATTTACGATCAACTGAAGATAACCGACGACGTGCTGAGCGGCGCCTACGCCAACGCCGCGCTGCTGACGCACTCGGCGTCGGAGTTCTGTTTCGATTTCGTCACCAATTTTTATCCCAAAGCGGCGGTTTCGGCGCGGGTGTTCTTGAGCGCGGCCCAGGCGCCGGTGCTGCTGAGCAGCTTCGTGCAGACGTGGCAGAAGTATGAGGCGTCGCACCAGCAGCCGCCGAAGCCGCCGGCGGCAAGGGCAGAGTAGCGGGCCGCTGATGCGATGGGGCGTGGCATCAGGGTCTGCGTCGGGCCCCAGTATCCCGGCTTGCGCTTCTGGTGGGCCACGGCCGCTATCCAGATCCGGGTGGGCAGTTCGCGGTAGAATACCGAGTAGGGAAATCGGCGGACTGGGCCTTCACAGCCTTTGCCTTTACCCACCGCAAAGAGTTGCGGATTGGCTTGGATTTGGCCGACCGCTGCAGCGACTTCCGCCTGAAAATCAAATCCGAGGCCCGGTCGCAGCCCCTCATAGTACGCGGCAGCGGCGTCCAACTCCGCCTTGGCCGCTGGATGGAAATCAACCGGCTTCACGAGTACTTCTCGCGCAATTCGGCAAAGACCTGCGCGGCCGGAATCCCAACGACCCGTCCGGCCTCGATGTCTTCGATCCGCCGCGCAATTTCGGCCTCCCACGCTTCCTCCACGCCTTCTTCCTGCTCATCGAGGGAGTGGATGAGAAAGTACGCCAGCTCGGCCCGCTGCTGGCCGGTCAGGGCGGCGGCTTCCGCCTTTAGCCGCTCCAGTGTATCTGTCATTGTTTTTCTCCGTCAGGCGCCGCGGCGTGATCTTTTGGTCACCCTACTTGCCGATTCGACCCAGGTCAATCGCTGCTCTCACCCTTCCTGCCCTTCCGCGTCGGAATCCGATGCTTCCTGCTGCGGCTGCTGATACAGCCCATACATTCCCAGCTTCTTCCGCACCGTCGCCCGGTTCAGCCCCAGCCACTGCGCCGCCGCCCAGCGATTGCCCTGCACGCGGCGCATCACCTCCTCCAAGAGCGCCGGCTCCACCAGCCGCAGCATTTCCGTATAGAGATCGGCCGGCGGCTCCGTCCCTTTCTCGCGCACCCGGTCGGCCAACCAGCGGCGCACCGCCGCGTCCACCTGGGCGGCCGGCGTGGCCGGCGATGGGTCCAGCGCGAACGACGGGAAATGCTCCGGCAGCAGCGGTCCGCCGCGGGCCACGATCGCCGCATGTTCCAGGGCGTTGCGCAGCTCGCGGACGTTGCCGAACCACGGCAGCGATTGCAGAAACCTCAGCGTCGCCGATTGCAGCGGCAGGGCGCGCGGCTCGAAGCGCCGCAGGAAATGCTCGGCCAGCGGCTCAACGTCTTCTGGCCGTTCGCGCAGCGGCGGCAGATGCACCTGGAACACGTTCAGCCGGAAAAACAGGTCGTGGCGGAAGCGGCCCTCGGCCACGCAGCGGGCCAGGTCCTGGTGGGTGGCGGCGAGAATGCGGAGGTTCAACGGCTGCGGCTGCGTCGCCCCGACCGGCAGCACTTCGCTGTGTTCCAGCACGCGGAGCAGCTTCACCTGCACCGGCAGCGGGATGTCGGCCAATTCGTCGAGGAAGATCGTGCCGCCGTCGGCCAGGACCAGCTGGCCGGGCCGCGATTGCGACGCCCCGGTGAAGGCGCCGCGCGTGTGGCCGAACAGCTCGCTCTCGACCAGGTTGGGGTTGAGGGCGGCGACGTGGACCGGCAGAAACGGCTTGTCGCGGCGGGCGCTGTAGCGGTGAATGGCGCGGGCCACCAGCTCCTTTCCCGTTCCGCTTTCTCCGGTAATCAGGACGGAGCTGTCGCGCGGCGCCACGAGGGCGATGCGCTTGAAGGCGGCCTGCATGACGGGGCTTTTGCCGACGAACTCCTCCGGGGCGCCGTCGCCGTCCGGCGGCGGGACCGGCTCCGTCGGCGGCCGGCGTTGCAGCGCCCGGTTGACCGCGTCGAGCGCCTGGCCGAGATCGAACGGTTTCGTCAGGTAATCGAAGGCGCCGTTTTCGACGGCCCGGACGGCCGTGGAGAGGTTGCCGAAGGCGGTGACGACGACGACCGGGGCGTCGCCGGACAGCTCGCGCAGCCGGCCGAGCGCGGTCAGGCCGTCCATGCCGGGGAGGCGGACGTCGAGGATGACGGCGTCGGGCTTTCGCTTGGCGGCGAGCTGAAACGCCTGCTCGGCGGAGGCGGCCGTGGCGGTGGAATGGCCCTCGGCGGCCAGGGCGCGCTGCAGCGCCCAGCAGACGGCTTCCTCGTCATCGACGATCAGGATGTGTTTCACGGAACGCCCCGGGACTATTGCGGACGGCGCCGCCCTTCGATTACGATCACTCACCGCCGGAGGACGCAAAGCAATTCTACCACGGACGCGCTGCGCCAGCGCACGGGGTTAGGGAGACGCCTATCGGGCCAAGCTGGAGGACATCGGCTGCGGTTCGTATAGAAACAAGCGTCGGGCATGAGGTCGCATTTTGCGACCGCAGGCGCGCCGAGACAGCGACTCGTGTCGGAGATGAACACCGATGGCCCAAGAAGGCAAGATTGTCCTGGTTGACGAGATCGAGCCGCTGATCCTCGACATACGCGGCCAGAAGGTCTTGCTGGACAGCGACTTGGCGAACCTGTACGCCGTTTCGACAGGTGCATTGAACCAAGCGGTGAAGCGCAACCGTGACCGATTTCCTGACGATTTTCTCTTTCAGCTCACCGCGGCCGAAAAGCAGGAGGTGGTCACAAATTGTGACCACCTCCACCGTCTCAAATTCTCAACTCGGCTCCCCTACGCCTTCACCGAGCACGGCACGATGATGGCGGCGATGCTCCTGAACTCGCCGCGGGCGGTCGAGGTGAGCGTCTTTGTCGTCCGCGCCTTCGTGAAACTGCGGCGGCTCGCCCTGGCCCACAAGGAGCTGGCGGCCAAGCTCGATCAACTGGAGAAGAAGGTGGTCGGCCATGACGACGCCATCCGCCAGCTGGTGTCCGCCATCCGGCAACTCATGACCCCGCCCGCGGCGGCGCCCCGGTCGGGCCGCATCGGCTTCCGGTCGCCGGAGTCGAAGAAGAGGGAAATGTGAAGCAGCCCCGCAGCGCGCCCGGCCATCGGGGAAGCGGTCCACGAAGGCAAGGCGCCAAGATTCCTCATCGCCGGATCGACGATCAGGATGTGTTTCACGGAACGCCCTGGGTCCAAGGCGGACGCCGCCTCGCATCGCTGGCGCATCGCCCACCGCCGGGAAAACTGCAGCCGTTCTACCACCGGCGCCACTACGGCGCAGGGCGTAAGGCCGTAAGGCCGACACGGCGCGCGACAGGCGTGTGTCGGCCGTACCCGGAACGACGCGCATCGGCACTCTGGGGCAGGGTCAATCGGGCATGCCCTTTCCGGACCGCGCTCGTGGTGCAGCGGAGTAAGAGGGTCGCAGATGTGCGGCTCCACGTCGCTCGAGCTGGCGCCACAGGTTTTATCCGAAATAACTATGGGACGCCGATCCGTCCGATTTCCCGCGGTTCAGCAGGTCCCCATGCTCATGCCGACCTATACCGACGTCTTGCTTTCCTCAACTGCC
>DATKHW010000818.1:0-12683 GCA_035546275.1 Gemmataceae bacterium | reverse complement strand
ATGGAAGGTGCAAAAGCTGCACGGTCCATCCGGGGGCTTACGCCCCTGGCTCGCCTGTTTTCTATTTCGCCTTCCACACCGGCTTGTAATTCTGCAGATACCCCAAAATATCCTCCTCCTGCGGCAGGTTGTAGTAGCCGTGCGCCATCAGCTCGTTCATGGCGCGCTCGTTGGACCAGTGGTCGAACTCCATGCGGTAAATGGCGCAGTAGGCGCCGGTGCGGTGGATGCCGGCCGTGCAGTGGACAAGCACGGGATAATTGGCCGGGTCGCGCATCACCGCGCGGAATCGAGCGACGTTCGGCTCGACCGGCGGCGGCCCCTCGGCCGACTCCCAGTGGGCCGGCGGAAGACGAATATAGTTGATCTCCTCGGCGATGCAATATTCCTCCTCCGCCTTGTCCGGCGCCGGATCGCCCTCCTCTCGCGGACCGCGCAGCGTCACGACGGTGCGGATGCCGTAGTCGTGCAGCAGATTTTTCAGACCGAACAAGGTGTCCTGCCCGCTGCGGTACAGGACGCCTTCCTTGACGACAGCGAAGCTGCGCGTCTGCGTCTGCATGTGGACGGCGAAGGCGACCGGGCCGCCGATGCAGAGCAGAACCAAGACGACGCCGACGAGGGTTGCCAGGAAACGCGACATTACGGGCCTCCGTGCCGGGCGAGACGACCGATTGTACCGGCGGGATTCGGCGCGTCGCTACGGACGGCCGGGACGGCAGATTTTACCGGCGATCTGCATCCGGGAAAAGACGCGTTGCAATTTCCGTTGCGACAGCACGCCGCGGCCGGTAGTCTGAATTGTCGCTTTCACCCCACCTACCGGAAGCGCCCGACGCAACCCGAGACCCCGCCGTTCCATGCACAAGAAGCTCTTGCTCGCCGCCGCTGTCGTTGTGTGCGCCGGCGCCGCCGGTCTGTTCGCCGTCGCGCCGCCTCCGGGGAATGACGCCCCCGGCTCGCCCAAACCCTACAATCCGAAAATCGCCCCCGCCTCCGACGAATGGAAGCTGGTCCAGAAGCGCATCCAGGTCCCCGCCGGCTTTCAGGTCGATCTCTTCGCCGCCGAGCCGCTCGTCGCCAATCCGGTCTGCTTCGCCGTCGATGAGAAGAACCGCTTCTATGTCGCCGAGACGTTCCGGCTGCACGACGGCGTCACCGATATCCGCGGGCACATGGATTGGCTCGACGACGATCTGGCCAGCCGCACCGTGGACGACCGCGTCGCCATGATGCAGCGCAAGTTGGGAGACAAGATCAAGGATTACGGCATCCAGCACGACCGCGTCCGGCTGCTCGAAGACACGACCGGGAGCGGTCGGGCCGACAAGGCGACGGTCTTCGCCGACGGCTTCCACCACGTCGCCGACGGCATCGGCGCCGGCCTGGTCACGCGCAACGGCGACGTCTGGTATACGTGCATTCCGGACCTCTGGAAACTCCGCGATACGGACGGCGACGGCAAGGCGGACGTGCGGGAGCAGCTGCACCACGGCTTCGGCGTCCACGTCGGCTTCCTCGGTCACGACCTGCACGGCCTCCGCTTCGGGCCCGACGGCAAGCTCTATTTCTCCATTGGGGACCGCGGATTGAACGTCCACGACGCCGAAAAGCCCGTGGTCATGCCGGACAGCGGCGGCGTACTGCGCTGCAACCCCGACGGCAGCGAGCTGGAAATCTACGCCACGGGCCTGCGCAACCCGCAGGAACTGGCCTTCGACGAGTACGGCAACCTGTTCACGGTGGACAACAACTCCGACGCCGGCGACAAGGTGCGCTGCGTGTATGTAGTGCAGAACGGCGACAGCGGCTGGCGCATCGGGTACCAGTTCACGACGGCGGAGGGCATTCGCGGCCCGTGGATGGCGGAGAAGATGGACGACCCGCCGTGGCCGGGGCAGCCGGCATGGATCGTGCCGCCGGTCGCCAACCTCGCCAACGGCCCAAGCGGCCTGACGTATTATCCCGGCCTGGGCCTGCCGGAGCGCTACAACCAGCACTTCTTCCTGTGCGATTTCCGCGGCTCGGCCGGCGGCAGCGGCATCCACTCCTTCGCCTGCAAGCCGAAGGGGGCGAGTTTTGAGATGGTGGACCACACACAATTCATCTGGTCGGTGCTGGCCACCGACGTCGATTTCGGCACGGACTCCGCGATCTACCTGACCGATTGGGTGGACGGCTGGGAGAAGCCGAACAAGGGCCGGATCTGGAAAGTCACCTATCCGGCGCTGGCGAATGACCCGGCCGTGCTGGAGGTGAAGCAGATTTTGGCCGACGGTTTTGCGAATCGCTCCCCGGTGGAGCTGACGAAGCTGCTCGACCACAAGGACATGCGGGTGCGGCAGGGAGCGCAGTTCGCGCTGGCGGAGAAGGGGTCGGCGTCGATCCCGGCCTTCGCCGGCACAGCGAAAACGGATGCGAATCGGCTGGCTCGGCTGCACGCCATCTGGGGATTGGGCCAGATCGGCCGGAAGGACGCGGCGGCGTACAAGGAGATATTGCCGCTGCTGAAAGACGGCGATTCCGAGGTGCGGGCGCAGGCGGCGAAGGTGCTGGGCGAGGGCAAGGTATCAGAAGCGGCCGACGCGTTCATCGGGATGCTGAAGGACGCCGAGCCGCGGGTGCGGTTCTTTGCGGCTCAGGGCTTGGCGCGCGTCGGCGACAAGAAGGACGTTCCCGCGGTGCTGGACCTGCTGCGCGACAATGCCGCCAAGGACGGCTATCTGCGGCACGCCGGCGTGATGGCACTAGTCGGCAGCGGGGCGAAGGACGCCTGGATGGCGGCGGCGGACGACCAATCGCCGGCAGTGCGCATGGGCGTGCTGCTGGCGCTGCGGCGGATGGAGGACGTGGACGTGGGCCGTTTCATGAACGATTCCGATCCGCTTCTAGTGACAGAGGCGGCGCGCGCAATCAACGACGCGCCGATCGACGGAGCGATGCCGGAGCTGGCGGCGCTGGTGAAGCGGCAGGGATTGTCCGATCCGCTCGGCTTCCGCGTGCTCAACGCCAACTTCCGCCTGGGCGGCAAGGAGAACGCCGAGGCCGTGGCTGCTTTCGCGGCCCGGTCCGACGCATCGGAGACGTTGCGGATCGAGGCGCTCCATGAACTCGCCGACTGGACGAAGCCCTCTGGACGCGACCGGGTGATGGGCGTGTGGCGTCTGCTGGCGCCGCGTCCGCCGGAGCTGGCCGCCGACGCTTTCCGCGCATCGCTGGCCGGCATCTTTAGCGCTCCGGAAAAGGTGCGTCAGGCGGCCGTGGAGACGGCGGTGAAGCTGGGCGTCAAGGAGGTCGGCCCCGTGCTGGCGGCGACGGCCGGCGACGTGAAGCAGCCGGCCCGGGCGCGCGTCGAGGCCCTGGGAGCGCTGGGCGCGTTGAAGGATTCCCGTCTCGACGCCGCCGTGAAGGCGGCGCTGGACGACGCCGAGCCGCTGGTGCGCGCGGAGGGCCGACGGCTCTTGGCGCAGAAGGACCCGGCCGCGGCGCTGCCGCTGTTGGAGACGGCCGTCGAGAACGGCGCCATCCCCGAACGGCAGCAGGCTTACGCCGTGCTGGCCGGCCTGAAGGCGCCCGGCGTGGACGAATTGCTGGCGAAGCAGATGGACCAACTCCTCGACAAGAAGCTGCCGCCGGAGACGACGCTCGATCTTCTGGAGGCCGCCGGCAAGCGATCCACGAAGGACGTGAAGGACCGGCTGTCGCGCTATGAATCGACCCGACCGAAGGACGACTCCCTGGCGGCGTACCGCGAATCGGAATATGGCGGCGACGCCGAGAACGGCCGCCGCCTCTTCTTCTACAAGAACGAGACGCAGTGTCTGCGTTGCCACAAGATCAAGGGCGAAGGCGGCGAGGTTGGCCCGGAGCTGAAGGACATCGGCGCCAAGCAGAACCGCGACTACATCCTGGAGTCGATCGTCGATCCGAACAAGCAGATCGCCAAGGGCTACGAGAGCGTGCTGCTAGTGCTGAACGACGGCACGACGCGCACCGGCGTCCTGAAGGGCGAAGACGCGAAGGAGATCCGTCTGATGACGGCGGAGGGCAAGCTGGTGGTAGTCGCCAAGAGCGACGTGGACGAGCGCCATCCGGGCAAATCGGCGATGCCGCAGGATATCGTGACGAAGCTGTCGAAGGCGGAGCTGCGGGATGTGGTGGAGTTTCTAGCGGGGTTGAAGGAAAAGTAGTGGGTCGGGGAGCGGGAGTGCGTCGGCGTGCCCCTCTCGTGCCGCGGTGGGGCTGTTCCAACACCGGGCCGCGTGGTACGATTCACCCCATCCGGATCGGGAGGGCGACCGATGACGCATGAAGGCACCGTGGTAAACGGGGTGATCGTGCTGGACGTGGGAACGAAACTCCCCGAAGGGGCGCGGGTGCGCGTGGAGCTGGCGGACGATGACCTCTTTCCGCCGCCAGAGCCATACGACCGCGAGAAGGAGCTGGCCATCCTGCGGGAGGCGCTGGAGGACGCAAATGCGGGACGCGGCGTGGAGGCCCGGGAGTTCCTGAAAAAGCTGGCCGAGAAACACGACCTCCCCCTCGCCCCGGGGGAATGAACCATGTCGTTCCGGGTCATCTTTCGCCCGCGGGCGCGGGACGATATCGCGGCAGCGACGGCTTGGCTCGCCCAGGGCAGCCCGGCGGCCGCCGCGCGATGGCGCTCGGGCTTGTTTCATATCGTCGAGAAGCTGGAAACCAACCCGACTCTTTACCCGGGCGCCGATGAGGCGACCGACCTCGGCGTGGACCTGCGCGAGCTGCTGTACGGGCGGCGCCCCCGCGTCTACCGCATCCTCTTCACCATCACGGGCCAGACGGTCAACGTCCTCCGCGTCCGGCACGCGGCGCAGGACCGGCTGAAACCCGGCGACGTCTGACGGACGGGGCGGGAGGCGCCTTGGGCGTTAGGCCGTCGTAAACGAGGCGGCCGTCGTGACGCCAACTAATGCGACCTATCGCGCCGCTCCGCTGGCCGCGTACCGCGTTACCCGATCAACGGCGAGGGCGGCGAGGTCGGCCCGGAGCTGAAGGGCATCGGCGCCAAGCAAAACCGCGATTACATCCTGGAGTCGATCGTCGATCCCAACAAGCAGATCGCGAAGGGATATGAGAGCGTGCTGCTTGAGCTGGCCGACGGCCGGACGGTCACCGGCATTCTCAAGAGCGAGGACGCCAAGGAGATGCGCCTGATGACGGCGGAAGGCAAGCTGGTGGTAGTCGCCAAGAGCGACGTGGACGAGCGCCATCCGGGCAAATCGGCGATGCCGCAGGATATCGTGACGAAGCTGTCGAAGGCGGAGCTGCGGGATGTGGTGGAGTTTCTGGCGGGGTTGAAGGAGAAGTAGGAGTCCGGGGGCGGCATCGGCGCCCTGGGACGCCGACGGTGAGTGAAATGGGATAGCGTACGTTAGCTGCGTGGATGTAGGTCTTTCCGCTATCCGTTGCCGAAGAGGAAAGCACATGGGGCTCACTTGGCACGTTCATGAAGCCACGGACGCAGCACACGACCTTGCTCGCGACTTGAATAACTCCAGACAAAGCGACCGATCAGTCGCCATTTTAGCGGCTGCGTATCTGGAGCTTCATTTGCGCATGGCGATAGAACAAAGGCTCCTACACGTCACAGATCTGCGGCTCCCCAAGAACAAGAACCGTGACGATAAAGATATTTTCTATCGCCTTTTCGATGGCGTTTACGGAGCGCTGACGAGCCTCAGTGCAAAAGTAGACATTGCTTGCGCGCTGGGGATTGTCTCGGCGAACACCTACCATGATCTGGCCATCATCAGAAAACTGCGAAACGATTTCGCGCATAAACCGGCCAAACTGATTTTCAGGAATCCAGATGTGGCAGCAATGTGCAAGACCTTTCTGTCGCCAAGAACGGTACGGGTTGTGTGGGGCAATAACGGTGAGAAGAGGCTCGCGCGAACGCCAAGGGAAATGTACCTCAGTGCCGTCAACTTGATGTCGAAACTTGTCTTCACTGAAACGGTTCGCGTTCAGCATGTGCCCCCCCAGCCGCTCTGCCTGCCATGGGATTAGACGCCGCACCTCGGAGCGCGCAAACGGGCGTCTTAGATTTGCTTGAGCGTCTTGCTTAATCTGCGGCCGCCTGTTTCTACTTCACGGGTTCGGGCTTGCGGGCGGGAACGCGGCAACGGCGACCGGCCGCTTGAGGAACGCCGTCACATTCCCGTAACAAGGGCCTTCCAGCCCCTCCAGGGGATGCTCGATATCTTCGTCCGGCCCCAGTTTGCTGCACCAAAGATTGCCCGCCTGCCTCGCGGCGTGCGTGATGAGCCCGTTTCCCAGAGCGTAAATAGCGATTTTATCAAACCCGGCTTCCGGCTCGGCGCCTGGGCACGGCGTAAAACCAACGGTCGCCAGCGCCACGATTAACGCCTGCAAGGTTTCTTCGTGCGGCGCGCCGGCCGGCCAATAGTCGTCGGACCACCGGGGGTGATACTCGCCCGGCCACCATCTTCGCTTCAGATCGCCGACGACGTAGGAAATGCAGTTGTAGTACGCCGGTTCGCTCGTCCGCCGGAAGTGCGGGCCAAGATTGGGGAAGTCCCTAGGATAATTCTCCTCTGGCATGTTACCACTGAATCCCCCGCTCCTTTGCCCAGTTCAGCCACGCGGCCGCCATCGCCTCGCCGTCGCCCCGCACCTCCTCCGGGACCGGATCTTCCTCGGTGATGGCCCGCAGCGCCCAGAACCAGCTGTCGAGGTTTGTCGCCAGCTCCCGGAGGATCAGCGGCAACGCGGCCGGCCCCATGCCGATGATCGTCTGATAGGCCGGATGCATGACCAGGCGCGTCGTGGAGGATTGCGGGCCCCGCTGCGCCTTCCACTCGTCCCGCAGCCGGATGAATTTTTGCTGGGCCGATTCCGGCGCCTTCGCGGAAGCGGCGCGGCCGTTCCCGTCCCGATCTTCCGCGGCGTTTCGGATGAAATCCAAGTTCGCTTCATTCAGTGCCATCGGTCCACATCCTCTGCTGTGGCTTTTGGAGAAACGCGGCAATAGCTGCTCTCATTACGCCCATGTTAGTCTACCTCGTCTCATCTTGCTTTCAATCGCGCTGCCCAAGCGTCACCAACCTTGTCGCCTTCAAATCCCACCAGGAATCGCTCGACGCCTAGGCGCTGTGGGAGCGGGTCGGCCGATTCGTCAACTCCCGCAAGCAAGCCAGCTCCTCGCTGCAAGACCTGCGGTCGGAGGACGACTTCCGGCTGCGGCGTTGAATTAGGTTGACGCGCGGCCGGCGCCGTCTCCATAATACATTCCAGTCATCACCCAATACTCTCCCGCCCCGATGGTCGGGAGCGTTGCATCTGAACCAACGAGGTCCGCGGCCGACCGAGCGCGCCGAGTGGAGTGACGCCGGAAGCGCTGCGGCAACCACGACCAACCGTTGCAGCGTCGCACCCAAAAACCTGACGAGTCCCGCATGACCCTGTTTTGCTTGCTGTGCGTGATCCTGGTGCTTGGAGGATGGGCCGTGCGCCGTGAGGCGTGCGCGACGTTCGAGCAGCTCCGACTGCGTTTCTTTGGCGTTCGTGTCCCCGTTCATCGCAGTCCCGAGCCGCCGCTCGCCGTCCGCCGCCGCGTCGCCGTCCCCTCCGCGCCTTCGTGTCCCCTGCCGCCGCCCTGCACGGCGACGCGGCCGGGTTCCTAAGGCCGCGGCGCGACCGGTGCGCCCGCGAATGGATCTCCGGGCCGCCGCGATGGAGTTCCCGGGCGACGACGCCGGGGCGGATGGAAACGAGGTTGCCTGCCAGTGGAATTCCTTCAGACGACCCGCCGTCCCCCTCGCCCCTACCCCTCTCCCCCGTTTGGGGGAGAGGGGTAGGGGCGAGGGGGACGGCCCGGCCGTTTGTCCCTGCGCCTTTCCTCTCTGGTGCGCCCATCGTCTCGCGGCCCCTCGTGAAGGAGTGGGCTGTGGTTGACCCGCTGTTATGCGTCCTCATCGGCGTCCTCGCCGCCGTCGGCGGTTTGGCCGCCGGTTGGCTGGGCGCCTGGTTGCTGGGCCGGTCCCGCCTGGCGGGCGTCCGCAACCGCGCCGCGGAGATCACCGCCGCGGCGCGGGCGGAATCGGAAAAAATCCTGAAAGAAGCCGAACTGAAGGCCAAGGACGACCTGTACCAAAAACGCGAGGAACTCAACCGCGAGATGGAGCAGGTCCGCGCGGAGCTGCGCGACCAGGAGCGCCGGCTCGACAAGCGCGAGGACAGCTTGGAGGAGAAGAATCAGGCCTTGCAGAAAAAGGAGCGCACGCTGGAACACAGCCAGCGCAAGCTGACGGAACGGCGGGCCGAGGTGGAGCGGAAAGGACAGGAGGCGGACGAGCTGGTCACCCGCCAAACGCAGAAGCTGCACGAAATCAGCGGCCTGGGGCGCGAGCAGGCGCAGACAATCCTGCTGGAGCGGCTGGAAAAGGAGCTGTCCGAGACGATCGCCGCTCGATTGCAGCGGCACGAGGAGGCGCTCCGGCAAGCCAGCGAGGAAAAAGCCCGCCGCGTCCTGGCGACGGCCATTCACCGCTACGCAGCCGAACACACGGCCGACACCACCGTCAGCACGGTGGACATCCCCAGCGACGATATGAAAGGCCGGATCATCGGCCGCGAAGGCCGCAACATCCGCACCTTCGAGAAATGCACCGGCGTGGACGTGATCGTGGACGACACGCCCGGCGTGGTGATCGTGAGCGCCTTTGACAACATCCGCCGGGAGACGGCCCGGCTGGCGCTGACCAAGCTGATCCAGGACGGCCGCATTCACCCTTCGCGGATCGAGGAAGTGGTCACCGAAACCGCGGCGGAGATGGAAAAGCACATCCTGGAGGTGGGTCGGGCGGCGGTGATGGACGCCAACATCGGCGTTTTGCACGAGAAGCTCGTGCAGCTCCTGGGCCGGCTGAAGTTCCGCACGAGCTACAGCCAGAACGTGCTGAATCACAGCCTGGAGGTGGCCCACCTGTGCGGCATGATGGCCGACGAGCTG
This sequence comes from Gemmataceae bacterium, assembly GCA_035546275.1. Classification (GTDB taxonomy): domain Bacteria; phylum Planctomycetota; class Planctomycetia; order Gemmatales; family Gemmataceae; genus UBA4732. Next base: position 3,670 of record DATKHW010000818.1, on the reverse strand, counting down.
GGCCTGGACGGTCGGCTGGCGCGCCGCTGCGGCCTCTTGCACGACGTGGGCAAGGCGGCCGATCATGAGATGGAGGGCGGCCACCCCAAGATCGGCGCCGAGCTGGCCAAGCGCTACGGCGAGACAAGCAAGGAGGTGCTGCACGCCATCGCCGGCCATCACGATGACGTGACGATCGACCACATTTACACGGTGCTGGTCGCGGCGGCCGACGCCATCAGCGCCGCCCGTCCCGGCGCCCGGCGCGAGACCTTGGAGAAGTACGTCAAGCGTCTGGAAGAGCTGGAAGCGGTGGCGTCCGGCTTTCCCGGCGTGGAGCACGCTTACGCCATCCAGGCCGGGCGCGAGGTGCGCGTGATCGCCAATGCGTCGCAGACGTCCGACAGCGACGCCGTGAAGGTGTGCCACGACATCGCGCGGGCCATCGAAGAGCAATTGCATTATCCGGGCGAGATCAAGGTCACGGTGGTGCGCGAGACGCGGGCGGTGGAGTATGCTCGGTGAACCCGTGTTTAGCCGCGGTTCTGCGAACCGCGGCTAAACGGATCCATTTCCCATGCGAATCCTCTTCCTCGGCGACATCGTCGGCCCCCCCGGCGTGACCTTTCTGAAGAAGGCGTTGCCGCTGCTGGTCGCGCACGAGCGCATCGACTGCGTCGTCGCCAACGCCGAGAACGCCGCCAACGGCTCCGGCCTGACCGCAAGCATCTACCGCAAGCTGCGCGAGGCCGGCGTCGATTTGATGACATTGGGCGATCACATCTACAAGAAGGCGGAAATCATTCCGACGCTGCAGAAAGAGGAGCGGCTTTGCAAGCCGGCCAACTTTCCTCCCGACGCCCCTGGCCGCAATTTCGCCCTGATGCAGACGAAGGACGGAACGCCCGTCGCAGTGATTTCCCTGCTGGGGCGGACGTTCATGCGGGCCGTGGATTGCCCGTTTCGCGCCGCCGATCGTGTGCTGAAGGAACTGCCGCCCGAGGTGCGCGTCGTCGTCGTGGACATGCACGCCGAAGCCACGGCCGACAAGTACCTGATGGGCCGTCATCTTCAAGGGCGCGTCAGCGCCGTCCTGGGCACGCATACGCACGTCGCCACGGCCGACGAGCAGATTCTGCCGGACGGCACAGCGTTCATCTGCGACGTGGGCATGACAGGGCCGTATGACAGCGTGCTGGGTCGGCGGATCGATCGGGTGCTTGGGACGACCATTACGTTTGTACCGAGCGCGTTTGACGTGGCGGAAGGCGACCCGCGGTTGGCCGGGGTCGTGGTCGAGGTGGACGCGGCGACGGGCAAGGCGGCGTCGATCCGGCGCGTAATGCTGGATGAGAAGGGGCTGGCCGGGCTGACAGCGCAAACGCAGACCCCTTCCGATCCGAGGCGTGTAGACGGGCCGTGAATGGAAAAGGACGGGATTATCAAGTACGATGGATGGGGCCTTCAAGTCGCTTCTTGGTAAGGAGAACACAGCATGACGCAGATCATCGTCGATGCATCTCTCCGGGAAAAGCTGCACCATCTCAGCGAGCCGCTGGAGTTGTGCGATGAGTCCGGCAACGTGCTGGCGACAGTGACTCCGATCCCGAATCCGTCGGGCGTCCGCGGCTGGGAACCGCCGCCGCTCAGCGAAGAAGAATTGCAGCGGCGCGAGCAGGAGGAGGATTACAGCACAGCCGAGGTGCTGGCCTATCTGGAGAAGCTGTAATGTTCCGGGTTCAGTGGAAAGCTCCCATGCGACGTTCCATCGTCGAAATCCTGCAAGTCTGGCTGTTCTGACGACGCAAATCAAAAGGCCTCGCTGGCTGACGGTTCCCTGGACAAGCATCATGCGATTGATGACGTATAATATCCACAAAGGCGTCGGCCACGATCGCCGCTACCGTCTGGAGCGCGTCATGGCCGTGATCGCGGCCGAGGCGCCGGATTTGATCTGCCTGCAGGAAGTGGACCACAATGTCCGCCGCTCGCGCCACGACGACCAGCCGGCCCTGCTGGCCGAGCGCCTGCAGGTGGAAGCGCACCTGTACCAGGTCAACGTGCCGCGCGGCGAGGGCGGCTACGGCAATCTGCTGCTGTCGCGCTGGCCGATGCACACCGAGCGGAGCGTCCCCTTGCACTATCGGCGGCGGACGCGGCGCGGCGCCCAGCTGGCGGTGGTGGAGACGCCGGAGGGGCCGCTGCATCTGGTGCATGTGCATTTCGGCTTATCGGAGCGCGAACGGCGCTGGCAAGCGTCGCGCCTTCTGCAAAGCCCGGAATTCCTGGCGGCGGCCCATTTGCCGACGCTGATCGCCGGCGACTTCAACGATTGGCGCAACACGCTGGGTCGGCGCTGCTTGTCGGCCCACGGCTTCCAACCGGCCACATCGCCGATCCGACGATTCCGCTCGTTCCCGGCGTTCCTGCCGCTGGCCGCCATCGACAAGATCTATTTCCGCGGGGACGTACACGTGACGGCGACGCGCGTGGTGCGCAGCCGGCCGGCGCGGCGGGCGTCGGATCATCTGCCGGTGGTGTGCGATTTTTCGCTGGTGAATGCATGATCTGATTTTGGAAACCGCGCTTGTCGCCGCGCTGGGCAAGCCGCCGCGTGGCGGCATAAGCCCATTACGGAGCAACCGACGGAATGAGAGGGGACGTGAAAAGCCCCTACCGTGGCGCCATGCGAAAGGTGCAATCCACAAGGACGAAACAGTCGCGAACGCACAGCGTGCCTTCTAAACTATCGGCGGCGGGGGTTAGACCATGCGGCGGCGTCACACCCATTCCTGCAACAACCGCCCCAGCGTCGCGGCCCAGGCGTCGATCACATCCTCCGCTGTCTCTTCCGCTTCGATCTCGATCAACTCCGGCCGCGGACTGTCGAGCCTCATCGCACGAAACGCCACGTCCCGCGCCTCCAGCGCCGGCGGATCGACCGCCACGGCCAGGCAATGGCACTGGCTGCACCGCGCCCGCTCCGCACAAAGCGCCGCAACCCGATCCGCTGGCGCCATGTCCAGCCGCACGGTCCCGTTGGCGATCGACTCGCGCAGCAGCGTTTGCAGCAAGGCGCGCTCCGCGGCCAATGCATCCGAATCTCCGACAAACAGAATCTCGAAAGTCAGTGCATCGGCGGACAGCCATTCCGTGAGGCGTTTCACCGCTGTCGTCAGCAGAGCAAGCAGCAATACGCCGCGTTGGTACGGCGATTCGGGATCCTTGAAGCGCGTGGCCGTCAGATCGGGGTAGAGGGCGAAGATGAAGCTGCGCCGCCGTCGCAGGAACTGATTCTCGTCGCGGGAATAGAACAGCAATTCGTCGCGCAGGAATTTCACGTCGAACAGGTCGGGCCGCTCGTTCGGCTCCATGTACGCCAACTGGGAGTGCAGAAGGCTCTCGATGCTGCCGCGCGTCGATAGCGACGAAAAGCCGCCGACTGGGTAGGCGCTGTCGTCGAGGATGCGCGTCGGCGTTTCGCGCGGGCCGCGCCTGGGCCGGGGTCGATGGCGGGGCGCCGCCGCTTCCAGGGCCGCGGCCGCTTGCCGGACCTGGCGGCGGGCCAGCTGCTCGCCCTCGTCGGCCAACGCGTCGCCGGCTTCCACCGCCGCCACGTCCTCCGACCGCAGCACCTCCGCCGTTCGCCGCGCCGCCGCGATCAGCGATTGGTACAGCCGCTCGTTCAGGC
>DATKHW010000817.1:0-15531 GCA_035546275.1 Gemmataceae bacterium | reverse complement strand
AAGCTGCCAGTCCGACCGGTTCCCTCCTGCCGCCGGAAGCGGCAGCGGAAACCGGCTTCCTGCGTCGACCCGACGGCGATATCGAAGTGACCTACAAGCTGACGCAGGAAGACGTGCTCGCGGGGATTCGCCACAGCTTCGCCTGCAACAAGCAGATGGCCCGACTGCGACGGAATATGCTGGTCATGTGGGTCCCCGCGCTGGTCGTGGGCGTTGTGATGCTAACGTTGTCATTCGGCTTCAGGGCCGGCGGCAGGTTTGCCTGCGCCGACTTCGGCCTGGGCATGGGACTATGGATTACACTGATGGCGCTCCTGTTCATCGTGCTGACCGTGTTTCCGTGGAACCGGTTGTCTCGTCGAATGATGCTGAAGCAGATGTCAAAATATCCAAACTACGCGATGGAGTCGATTCACCGGTTGACGCTGACCCCGAACGATCTCATTCATGCCACCGCCACTGCGCTGACGGCCACGCCGTGGGCGGCCGTCGGGAACATCCTCGTAACCGAGGACTCTGCGTATTTCGACGCGGCCGGCGGCCAGCTAGTGCTGCCGAAACGCGCCTGCGCCAAAGATTGGGAGTTCGTCGATTTCGTGGAAACGGCGCGCCGATATGCGTCGGCGTCTTGAGGAGATGGGGCGGCGGCGAAACGGTCGTCCGGCGGCCGTCAAATTGGCCTTCCCCTGCCGCCCCGCCGATGGTATAAGCCCCGCCCCTGAAGGAAGTCCGAACGCCCGTCTTGCCGGTACGGAGGGAGCCGTGTACGTCGCTTGTTCCACTCTGTGCTTTGCCCGCCAATCCTTTGAGGAGGCCTTGCGCGGCATCGCGGAATTGCAATTCACGAAATTCGAGGCCGCCCTGCACGAGTCAGGGCCGCATCTGCGACCGTCGCAGATCGCCTCCGACGTTCACGACGCAGCCGAGCGGCTTCGCTACGGTCCCGGCTTGGCGCCGGCAGCCTTTTCTGTCGAGATCGAGGCCCCGGACGACGCCGACTATATGCAGCAGTTTGCGGCCGTGTGCCGGTTGGCTCGCATTTCGGCCGTGCCGCTGCTGACGCTGACCGCCGCGCCGGCCCACACGGCGGTCGAGGCTGAAATCCGCCGCCTGACGCGGCTGACGGCACTGGCCGACAAGGAGGGAGTCCAGGCGACGGTCGCCACGCGCATTGGCACACTGACCGAAGACCCCGATGCCGCAGTGCTGTTGTGTCAGCGCGTGCCCGGCCTCGGTTTGACGCTCGACCCCAGCCACTACATCGCAGGACCGAACGCCGGCAAGGGATTCGACCAGGTCTTTCCATACGTCCGCCACGTTCAGCTTCGCGACACGGGCCGCGGCGCCAACCAGTTCCAGGTGCGCGTCGGGCAGGGCGAGGTCGAGTACGGACGGATCGTATCCCAGCTGGAGCGCTGCAGTTACGACCGCCTGCTGTCGGTGGACATTCGCGACACGGCGGACGCGCCGTTCACCATGCAGCCGGAAGTGCGCAAGTTGAAGTATTTGCTGGAAAGCCTCGTTTAAGGCCATTCTCGCGGTCCCGCCTGGCGCACCGCCTCCGTCGCCTGCGCCGCGTAGGACCGGAAGTTGTCGCGGAACAGCCCCGCCAACCGCCGCGCCTGGGCGTCGTAGGCGGCTGCGTCCGGCCAGGCGTCGCGCGGACGCAGCATCTCCGCCGGCACGCCTGGACATGCTTGCGGCACGGCCAACCCAAATACCGGGTCTATAATGGTAGGTACGCCGGACAGCGATCCGTCCAGCGCCGCCCGCACCAAAGCCCGCGTGTGCGGCAACGGCATCCGCCTGCCCTGGCCGTAGCCTCCGCCGGTCCAGCCCGTGTTCACCAGCCAGACCGTCGCCCCATGCGTCCGCAGCCGTTCATGCAGCAGGGCCGCATAACGCGTCGGGTGCAACGGCAGGAACGGCGCGGCGAAACAGGTGCTGAAGGTCGCTTCCGGCTCCGTCACGCCGCGTTCCGTCCCGGCCACTTTCGCGGTGTATCCCGATAGGAAATGGTACAAGGCCTGTTCCGGGGTCTGCCGGCTCAAGGGCGGCAGCACGCCAAAGGCGTCGCAGGCCAGGAACAGGATCGTGCGCGGATGGCCGCCGCGGCCGCTCGGCTCGGCGCCGGCGATAAAATCCGCTGGATAAGCGGCGCGCGTGTTCTCCGTAATTCGGCCGTCGGCGAAGTCCGGCCGCCGCGTCCGGGGATCGACCACGACGTTTTCCAATACGGCTCCAAAACGGATCGCGTTCCAGATCTGCGGTTCCTGTTCCCGCGACAGGCGGATCGTCTTGGCGTAGCAGCCGCCTTCGATGTTGAAGACGCCCTCATCGGACCAGCCATGTTCGTCGTCGCCGATGAGTCGGCGGCCGGGGTCGGCCGACAGCGTCGTTTTGCCGGTGCCGGACAGGCCGAAGAACAACGCCGTGTCGCCGGCCGGCCCGATGTTGGCCGAACAATGCATCGGAAACACGCCGCCGAACGGCAGCAGATAATTCAGCACCGAAAAGATGGATTTCTTGATCTCGCCGGCGTAGCGCGTGCCGCCGATCAGCACGATGCGTCGATCCAGGTTCAGCACGACGAAGACCTCGCTGCGCGTGCCGTCGGCGGCGGGGTCGGCCTTTGCGCCGCCGGCGGCTACGATGGTCAGCTCCGGCCGCCGGGCGATAGGGGGACGGAGGAGGCGCTGCGCCAGAAGTGCATGCCAGGCCTCGTCGGCGACGACGCGGACGGCCAGCGTGTGGCGCGAGTCGGCGCAGGCGGAACCGTCGGTTACGAAGAGATCGCGGCTTTGGAGGTAGGAGCGGACGCGATCAAAGAGGCGGTCGAAGACGAACGGGTCCATCGGCCGGTTGACAGGGCCCCACCAGACGTCGTCGGGGCGCGCGGCCTCGGGGATGAGGTAACGATCCTTGGGCGATCGGCCGGTGATGGCGCCCGTGTTGGCGGCGAACGCGCCGGCGTCGGTGAGAATTCCCTCTCCGCGCTGCACGGCCAACTCGATTAGGGCGGCGGCCGGCAGTTGGGCGTGGACCTTGCCGGCGGGTTGCAGGCCGAGGGCGGCGAGCTCTGCATCGGCGGCGGTGAATTGCCTCGCTTGGGTCATGGGATCGGGGGCCATGGCCGCCTGTCCTTTCCTGATGCGGCCGTCCCTTCCAGGGGCGGCGTGCGTGGGACACAGGCATTATACCAGGAGGCCAGGCATCCGCGGGCCTGCGCCGGGTACGTTGATCAGCGTTGTCGGGGCATGGTGCAAATCGCGGCCGGACAAATCCTGCGTCTCGCCTGCTCCTGCCCTGTCCTTGCACCTGTCTCCGATTCCCGCCATACTGTTGCGACCGCAGCCCGCATTGCGGTTGCAGCCCTGCCCAATCCGATTCCCCAAGGAGTGGCGCCATGCCCCATCCGTCGCCTGCCTCTTCACCGCCGGCGGCTCGCTTTCTGGAGCAGGTGCTGCTCGCCAGCTTCGTCGTCCATCTCGTCGCCATTGTCACGATGGCCGCGATCTGCATGAACGGCGTCCCCGACGCCACGGCCGCCGACGGTGCGGCCCGTCTCGCTTACGTCGCCGATCACGCCGTCCTCTGGCGCATCGGCTGGATTCCCTGGCACCTGTCGGCGGCCGTCGATCTGCTCACCGGAATAGCCGTCGTCTGCACGCGATGGGTCCCGCGGCTGCCTGCCGTCCTGACGCTGCTGGTCACGCTGGCGGCGGTCGGCGTGGAGCAATCGGGCGAAATCCCCTGGACGGTGCAAGGACCGATCCGGGCCGCCGAAGCGCGCGGCGCCGGCGAGCCTCAGCAATATCTGGATTTTGAAGCTCCGGTATATCAGCGCGCCGTCGTCTGGGGCGCGTCGCTCTACATGGTCATGGCGCTCGGCTGGACGTGGTGCTTCGCCGCCGCGGAAACCTGGTCGCGCGCCCTGACATGGCTTTCCATTGTGACGTGGGGCGCCCTCGCCGTCGGCAGCGTCGCACTGCTCCTGCCCAGGTCGTGGCAGCCGCCGCGCGAAGTGGTCGGCGCCGCCAACGGCGTCGGCTTCCTTCTGCTGCTGCTCTGGCTGGCTCTCGTAACCGAGCGCGTCCTCCGTCGTTCCCGGGCGAGCGAAGCGCACGGCCGCATGGCCCCGTGGCGGCATCCGTGGACCGGATTCGCCGGCCGAGCCGTCGACGCGATCTCGAACAACCGCTTCCTCCGCGGCCTGTGCGAATGGCTGCCGCTGGTCGGATTGAGCAGCGATATCACCGATGTCATCTATGTGAATTATCTCGTGGAGGCGGAACGGCTGACGCCGCTTGTGCCGCGCTGGCTGGAATTGCAGCGACTCGGGCCGGGCGGCCGGTTCGCGCTGTTCTCGTCGCTGACCTATCGTCACGGCCATTTCGGGCCGGGCTTGTTCGGGCCGCTGCGCCGATTGATGCCGTCGCCGGTGCAGACCAACTGGCGCATCTACGTCCGCGATCCGCAAACGGGATTGGAGGGAATCTACTTCGTGACCAACGCCATCGCCTCGACGCCGCACGCGCTGGGGGCGCGGATGCTGTCGGAAGGGATGCCGATGCATGTCCTGCTGCGCGGCGCCGTCGTCGCCGAGAAGGGCGGCTCCTTCACTGTCGCCCTCGATCCCGGCGGCGGCACGGCGCCCGATCTGGAAGGGCGGCTGCGTCCCGGACCGGCGGAATTGCCGGCCGCATGGGCCGAGTGCTTCGCCTCTTACCGCGACTTCCTCGCCTACTGCGTACCGCAGGATCGGGCCTTGTCGTCGCAGCCGTGGTATGGCCGCGTCACCCGGCAGGAGATTCGGCTGGGCATTCCGTTGGAGGAGTGCGAGCCGTTGCAAGGCGAGATGCGGTCGCGCGCGGCCGAGGGCTATGTCGGCAATGCGGCGGCGGTGTGCTTTCGGGTGCCGCGCGTCGCCTTCCGGTTCCGCGGGGAGCATTACGATTACCGGCGGCTCGCATCTTGAGCCTTTCTGATCGGCTTTCACCGAGCGGGAACCGGACCCTATCCCCGGAAGGGCAGGAAGACGACGACCTGGCTCCGGATCTCTTCAGGCGGCATGCATTCCGCAATCAGCAGGATGTCGTCGATGGCCTCCCCGATGGACTGCTCGTTGGTCGTGACGATAAGACCGGGAAGCGCTTCGCCCGCCGCCACGCGCTGGTAAGCGAAACCGACCATGGTGTTCCTGTCGTTGGTGATCAGAACGCGATTCTCGGCTGCGGCCCAGGCCAGGACCTCGGGGTCCGGCGTTGCTTCGGCCAGGGCGTCCTGAACGCGCACCAGATCGACGTCCGGCAGGCGGCGGCGCAGGCCGCGGATAACATCTCCGTGGACGTCGGCGTCACTCGCCAGACGGAACATGGCCCTTCTCCGTGGCACTGCGGCGTGCCAGCAGCTCCTGCCTCCCGACGCGCGGGCGCTCGGCCTCGATCTTCGCGCGCAGGGCGTCGGCTTCTTCCTGTCGTCGCTTCAGATAGGCGCGCACTTCATCGCGGTGGCGGAGGTAGTACGCGATGGCGGCGTGGACGTCGGCGAGCTGCAAGGCGTCGTAGGCGCGGACCATGTCTTCCGGCGTCATGCCGTTCTCGTATTGTTCGACGACCAGATCGAGGCTGACGCGACTGCCGCCCACGCGGACGGCGCCTCCCGCGTCCACCCGAAGCGGGAGACGGTCGGCTTCGAGCGGAAACGGCTCGGCCGCCGCCTCCGCGTCCAGGGTGACGGCCACGCGCTGGTGATCGGCCAGCGGAACCGGCTGCAAGGGGCGGAGAACCCCATTCTCATACACGGCTTCTATCTGAATTGTCATGGCCGGCGCCTCCCTGTCGAATCATAACGCAGTAGCGACGCGAGGTAAAGCCGCGGAAACAGGGCCGATTTGGGTGGTGCGTAAGAGAGTTATTACAGATTCTCTATTATGCAAGTCCACGGCGTCGCTATTACTACCCCATCCGCGGCTACTGGCTGTAAGCAACGAGCAGCACTACTTGCACTCCAGGAATCTCCTTAGTGTACTTTCGCTGTACGAGATCGTACGTCATGCTATCCGTAACAAATAATAGCTTGTGGAGTGCTTTCGTCTTGTTCAGCTTCTCAAAGTCTGCGCGAAAGGACTTTTTCTGCGCAGAGCCAAAGTCTTTGTTGGCGGCCTTGTATGGAACGATGGTTTTGATTTCAGCGACGACCCGTTCTCCGTTGGGGGTCGCCACATCGATGTCCAAGCCATTAGCGCCTTGGGGCTTTGAGGCCGCATCGAAGTCCGTTACACCGAAGTGCTTTTCGAGGTATTGCTTGGCAAGGAGACAAGCGACAAAGCTGATGTCATTGTTGAAGTTGCCTTGTACTTCCTTAATTCTCGCCAAGGTCGCGAACCACGCGGAGACATCTGACTCTTCGGTCAAATTGATCGTGTTGAGATACTGAGAAAGTTCGCCCAACCGCGTCCGCGCTGCTTTGAGGTAGGCGATTTCACGCGCCGATTGTGCCATATGCATCAGCCTTCAGTTTGCGCCCGAACTTGTAATCAGGCAGCGCGCAGCTGCATGGCACAAGAAGAATTGCCCGCTCACACATCGCCGTCCGGAACTCACGCCCCTTCCAACAGCCCCCGCACCGGCTGTCCCTCCGCGATGCGCACCGGCTTGCCGAGGCGATCCGGCGTCTCCGCCTCCGGCGGCAGACCCATGCAATGGTAAAGCGTCGCCGCGAAGTCGCCCGGCGACATCGGATTGTCCGCGGGAAAGGCGCCCTGTTTGTCCGAGGCGCCGTACACTTGGCCGCCGCGGACGCCGCCGCCGGCCAGCATCGCGGAGAAGACGTTGCCGTAATGGTCGCGGCCGGCGTCGCCGTTGATCCGCGGCGACCGGCCGAACTCGCCCGTCCAGACCACCAGCGTCTCGTCCAGCAGGCCGCGCGAGCGCAGGTCCTCCAACAGGGCCGACGACGACTGATCCAGCGCCGGCAGCAGCGTGTCGTGCAGCGCCGGGAAATTCGGCGTCTTGCCGACCTTCCAGCCGTGCGTGTCCCAGGCCGGCACCGCCACGCTGTCCTTGTGACCGTTGTTGATGAAGGCGTCCGGATCCTTGCGGTCGGGCCAGTAGACGGTCACCATCCGCACGCCGGCCTCCACCAGCCGCCGGGCCAGCAGCAAACTTTGGCCGAAGACGTTCATGCCGTAGCGCTCGCGCACCTGCTGCGGCTCCCGTTCCAGACGGAACGCGCGCTCCGCCGCCTGCGAGTCGATCAGGTCGAAGGCCCGCCGGTACAGCGCGTCCATCTGCGTCGCCGTGTCGTTGCCGTGCAGCAGGTCGGCCTGAGCGAGCCGGTCCCGCAGATCGCGCCTTAGCCGCTCGCGTTCCTCCGAGACGCCGTCCGGCGGGGTCGTGAGCGGCGGCGAGAAGGTCAGGCTCTGATCCTCCGGCACTTCCAGGCGGAACGGGTCGCCGATGCGGCCGAGGAAGCCGCCGTTCTGGCCGGGCACGATGTTGGTGCTGGTGGAGATGGCCCACGGCAGCGCGACGAACGGCGGTACGCCGGCCGGCCCCGGCCGGAGGCGCGACAGCACGGCGCCGTAGTGGGGGTAGTCGTCGGCGTTCGGCCCTACTTCGCCGAGAGCGCGCGGCCGGCGGCCGGTTAGCATGGTGTGGCCGGCCGAGCCGTGGGCGCTGTCGCCGTGGGCCAGCGAACGGATCAGGGCGTATTGATCGGCCATCCGCGACAGGCGCGGCAGGTGTTCGGTGATTTGGACGCCGGGGACTTTGGTCGGGATCGGCTTGAACTCGCCGCGAATCTCTGGCGGAGCGTCCGGCTTCATGTCCCAGATATCGATGTGGCTGGGGCCGCCGAAAAGGTAGACAAGAATACAGGATTTCGCCCGGCCGAAGCTGCGTCCGGCGGCTGGCGACTCCGTGCGCGCACCAGCTGATGCAGCGCCAAGCAGCCCCAGCGCGCCGCCCAATCCGAAGCGCAGACAGTCTCGACGGCTCCAGCCGCGGCGCAAATCGACCGCGCTTCCGCGAATGCAGAACATGGCAGGACCCTCGGCGACGCTCGTTTCGCCAGGAACAAGGAAATCATACGGGTTCCGCCACGGGTGAGGAAAGAAGAAAAGCGCGCCATTCGGCGCCGTCGTCGTGAGGTAGGGTTATGACGGCAGCCAAGGGGCTGCTGGGCCGGTGTACATGGTGGCGACGCGGGCTTGGTTCCAGTATAATGCCGGGATGCCAGGGACGGTGATCCCCTTGTCTAATTGGAGGGCCGCACACCATGGCGCGGCGAAGCGCCGAATCTGGCTGTAATGGCAAAGTAGCCATAGCCCGTCGTTCCGATCGATTTCTCAACGGCCTCAAAGATGCGGCCGGCGTGACGTTCATTTCGCACGTTCACCCCGACCCCGACAGCCTCGCCAGCATGATGGGCCTGGCCCATTTGGTCCAGGTCTGCCTGGGAAAGCCCACCCGCCTTACCCGCGACGGACTCATCAGCCGAGCGGAGAACCGGGCGATGGTCGAATTGCTCGACCTCGACCTGATTCCCATCGAGAAGGCCGAGTGGCAAGAAGGCGAGGCGCTGGTGATGGTGGACAGCCAGCCGAACACCGGCCGGCACAATCTTCCCGAGGACGTGGCTCTCTACGCGGTCATCGACCATCACGAAACGCGCGGCGACCTGGAGGGCGTCCCCTTCGTGGATGTCCGCCGCAGCCTCGGGGCGACCTGCTCGCTCGTGACCAGCTACCTGATGGAACAGAACATCGCGGTGCCGCCGGACCTGGCGACCGGCTTACTGTACGGCATCGAGACGGAGCTGAGCGGCTACCCGCGCGAAGCTAGCTCACTGGACGATAGTGCATTGCTGTACTTGTATCCAGTGGCGGACAAGGACCTGCTGGCCCGCATCCGCAACGCCCGCCTGCCGCAGACCCACTTCGAGTGCATCCTACAGGCGTTGCAAAGCTCGTTCATTTACGACCGGTTAATTATCAGCTGGGCGAATGAATTGCCGCAGCCCGAGCTGGCGGCGGAGGTAGCCGACTTTCTGATCCGCTTCGAGGAAATCGACTGGGCCGTCTGCGGCGGCGTGTTCGAGGACAAGCTGATTTTATCGGCGCGGGCGGCGGTTGCGGATGCACATGCCGGCGAGGTCCTGAAACAGGTCGTCGGCAAGCTGGGCCGAGCCGGCGGCCATGATCGCCGGGCCGGCGGAACTGTGGTGCTGCCGAGCACGTCGGCCAGCGCGGTGGAGCAGATGCAGGGCGAATTGCGGCGCCGGCTGCTGAAGGCGCTGCACATCGACGAGTGCCGCGGCCAGCGCCTGGTGGCGCGGCGCGAAATCTTGCAGAATCTGCAGTCGTAATGCTGTCCTCTCCTTCGGGGAGGGGGCCGGGTGTGAGGGCTGACCCATGCCCAGCTGTCCCAAGTGCGGCGCCGCGGTGGACGGGCCGATCGGATTCCGCGCCACGTGTCCTTGCTGCCAGGCCTATCTGCACAGCTGCGTTAATTGCCGGTTGTACAGCCCGAGCGCGCACAACCACTGCCTGAGCGCGACCACGGACTATGTGCGCGACGTGGAGGAGGCCAATTTCTGCGAGGAATTCGATCCCACCACGGCGAAGAAAAAGGACGCCGGGCCGCAAACGGCGGCCGACAAATTCAAGAGGTTGTTCGGGGACTGACTTTTCTTGCCCACGTTTCTCATCAGGACAGGAACGACGTTTGCACCTCCTTCATTGTCCGCGTTTCAGGCCGCGGCCAAGGGCGCATCGTGTGCGCCCCAAGGGAGGTGATTCATGGCGACGATCCCGCGAGGTCCTGGCGCCAGTGCTCGCCGGGCTGAAATGATGCGAACGGCGTGGGGCCGGGTGGAGAAGCACGGCTCCGCCATGCTCGGGCCGGTGTGGGATTATGTCAAGGCCCATCCGACCCTGGTTCAGGGCGCCTATTATCTGCTCACAGGCCTGTGGCCTATTTTCTCTCTCAATAGCTTCCTGCACGTCACGGGCGCGAAAACTGATCTCTGGCTCGTTCAGACCGTCGGCGCCCTCATCGCCGTCGTCGGCGCGACCATGTGTACGGCGGCGTACCGGCGGCGGATGTCGCCAGAGGTTCTTGTCTTGGCAATCGGCAGCGCCGCCGTTTTTGCAGCAGCGGAGCTGGTGTTTGTGTTTCGCGGGACGATTTCCGCGGTCTATCTGCTCGACGCGGCGATTGAGGTCGGCTTGCTGGCGCTGTGGGCGTACGCCTGGGGCCACGGCAGGCTGGCGTGGAGCAGCGACCGATCGGCGCCGCCCGTCGCCATTGCGCTGCCGTCGACGCCTAATGTACCAGTGGGCGGGAATGGCCGGCCGTGATACGCTTTCGCACCGCAAGGCGATCCGCTATCGGCTCATTGAGCAACCGACTTACCCCGGCGCCGCGCCAAGACGCTGCAGCGCGGCCCGCGGTTTGGGATCATCGGGCGCCACCTCCATGGCCCGGCGATATTCCTTGACCGCTTCGCCGCGCCGGCCGTCCGCTTCCAGGGCGCCGGCCAGCGTCATGTGCAGCTCAACCAACTCCGGCCGCAGCAACACCGCCTGGCGCATCGACTCGATCGCTTCACGCCGCTGGCCCAGCTTCAGCAGTGCCAGGCCCTGGTACTGAAACGCGGTGACGTGATCCGGTTTCAGCTGGAGCGCCTTACGGCTGCACGCCAACGCCTCCTCGTATTTTGCCCGGCCGTCGCCGCCGGACCGCTCCTGTTGTTCCCCCTCGGTGTACAGAGCGAAGGCGAGGAAATTGTTCGCCTCCGCCTGCTGCGACGCCTTGCCGACGGCGGCGCGGAAATAGCGCTCCGCGTCATCCAGTTTTCCCAACCGCATCAGCACTTTGCCCGCCTCGATCTGGGCGCGCGCATCCGCAGCGTCCTTGGCCAGCTCGAGCAGAATCGGCAGAGCATCGGCCAGCCGATTCGCCCCTTCCAGCTGTTCCGCCTGCGCGAACCGGCCGCGCCGCCCGACCTCCATCTGCTCGTAATCGGCGATGTAGCGGTCGTCCCATAGATCGTCTGCGGGCGGCGCCGCGGCCCGACGCTCATCGGCCTCGGCCTCGGCTCCGTTCCCCTGTTCATGATGGATCGCCGCCAGGGCTTGATACGATTTCTGCCGGCCCGAGGGGCTTTTGGCGGCCGCCAGAAAATGCTTCTCGGCGGCGCCGTCGTCCTTGCGTTCGCGGGCCAGGACGCCGAGATCGAAGTGGGCGCGCGGATTGGCTAGGTCGCGCGCCAGCACGCGCTTCAGCTGATCCTCGGCCTCTGCATCCGCGCCGGCCTGTCGCAGCGTCTCCGCCAGGGTCAGGCGAGGAGCGTCGTTGCCGTGGTCATACTGGTCGCACAACTCGACGGCCCGCCGCAGGAACGGCAGCGCAGCCTCGGGATTCTCCGCCCGGCGAATAAGCCCGCGATAGTACGGCCAGCGCGGCTCGTTGGGTGCGAAGCGCTCGGCCTGGGCGAAGCACGGATCGGCGTGATCGACCTCGTCGTGGGCCAGCAGCGTCTGCCCGAGTTCGCCCCACGCCGCGGCTGATCGGCCGTCCTGACGCACCTTATCGAGTTTGCTGCGGATGGCGGCGGCCACGTCGGGATCGAGGCCGTCCAATGGGATGATCGGCGGCGCCGGCGTGGTCGCCCAGCGCCAGCCGTACCATCCGGCCGCCGCTGCGAGAATGACGACCGCCGGCACGGCCCACAGCCAACGGCGGCGCGGAGGAGTCGCGACCTTGCTCATGGCGCTTTCTCCGCCGGTCGGCCGGTCTTGCGCTTGAGCTCGCGCCGCTGATCCGCCGGGCCGCCGTCGAACGATTCCTTGTATCCATCCGGCCAGAGCACGGTGATTTCATCGACCGATTCCGCTTTTCCCAATCCGAAATGGGCGCGTGGGTCGTTGCTGCACAAGAAGCTGCCGGCCGGGTTGATCCAGCGCACCCAACGGCGATCGCCGGCCCGAACGACGATTTCGGCGCCGTAAGCCTCGCGGTGCAGCTCCGGATCGACGGCGCGGATTTCGTACCAATGGCCCTTGGGGGCGGCGACGTTGCGGTAGAGACGGGCGGGGCCGCCGATTTCGCTGGTCAAGAGGGCCAGCGAGCCGTCGTTGAACACGTCGCCGACCGCCAAGCCGCGCGTGACGCGCGGCGTCTGGCAGAAAGGGGCGTTTCCGGTGGACACGTCGCGGAAGCGGCCCTGGCCGTCGTTGGCGAAGAGCTGGTTGCGCTCGGCGTAGGGCCTCCAGAACGGTGTGAGATCCGGATTGTCGGCCGGCGATCCGCGGGCGACGCGGCCGTTGACGACGGCCAGGTCGAGGGCGCCGCCGTTGTTGAAGTCGCCCGCCGCCACGCCGAAGCCCGTGGCGTGCCAGCCCGGCCGGCCCAGCTGGGTGAACGTTGTCTCATCGCGGAAGGCCCCGCGCGGCCCCTGTTTCCAGAGCGTGTTGGTTTCGTTGGTCAGGTGCGTGACGAACAGGTCGCCGAGCACGTCGCCGTCCACGTCGCCCCAGGCGACGCCCATGTTGGCCTCGGCCGCCCCCATTGCATTGCGAGCCACGCCGCGCTTGACCGCCTCCTCCGTGAAAACATGATCGGGATGGTTGATCCACAGGTGGTTCGGCTGGCCGTCGTTGGCGACGAAGATGTCCGGCAAGCCGTCGCCGTCGAAATCCGCGCAGATGACGCCGAGGCCAGGGCCGGGCAAACGCCCCAACCCGGACGGCGCCGTCACGTCCTCGAAACGGACGCCGCCGTCCTTCTGCGGGCCGAGGTTGTGGAAGAGCATGGCGACGGCGCCCTTGAACACCTTGGGAGAGCAATAGTCCGGTTTGCCGTCGGCGCCGCCGCACGGCCAGGTCCGGTCGTAATCGACGTAGCGAACCACCACCAGGTCGAGCCAGCCGTCGCGGTCGTAGTCGAAGAAGGCGGCGGAGGTTGGCCAGCCGGGCACGTCCAAGCCGGCTTCCTTCGTCACATCCGTAAATGTGCCGTCGCCGTGGTGATTGAGCAAGAGCTTGACGCCGCCGTATTGCGTAATCAGCACGTCGGGATAGCCGTCGTTGTTCACGTCGCCGATCGCGACGCCCATGTTGTACCCGGCGAAGTCCAGTCCGGAGCCAGCGCTGACGTCATTGAATGTGCCGTCGGGCAGCTGCTTATAGAGCTTGTTTTTGGAGGCGGATTGGGGCCCGCCATTTTGAAGAAGCAGCATGTCCAGGCGACCGTCGCCGTCGAAGTCGAAGAGCGCGGCGCCGGAGCCGACGATTTGCGGCATGAAGTAGGAATCGGTCGGTCCGGCGTCGTGGACGAAGTCGAGTCCCTTCTGGGCGGTAACGTCGGCGAACCAGCCGGGGCCGGTGAAGATCAGGGGGTCGTCTGTCGTCGTTGGCGCCGGGCGGCAGCCCGCCGGCAGCGCGGCGGAAAGCAGCAACGCCAGGCGAAGGAGGGACGCGCGGGAACGGATCATGGCCAGCCGCCGGCGGAGAACGGAAAGAAGAATGGAGTATAGCGGCCGGCGGGCCGGAATGGCAAGGACCGGGCGGGCGTCACTTGGCAATGCGACGAAACGTCAGCACCACGGTGTTTGATTTGGTAGGGGCGCCGTTCAGCGACGGAGGGCCTTCTTCTTCCACAACGAATTCCAGCCGATCGTCGATCACCCGGATAAGGGCGTTTTCATGGGTTGTGTTCCCGCCCCAGACGCAATCCACTCGAAACGCACTCTTGGCCGGGCTGAGGCAAAAAGTTCCACGGCACGTCTCGTTGCCGTCCCAGGTCTGAACGATTTCGCCGCCTCGAATCGCCCACCGCAGGTCATCCCGAACGTCCTCCTCCGCTCCTGATCCGGTCCGCTGATGCACGAGCCTCCACGACCCTTGCAGGATGGAAAGATCGACGAGCGTCGGCTCTTCGGGCGGCGGCACGTCCGCGGTAAGCAGACCGCACGACAGCAGCGCCATAGCGGCGGCGTACATGGATTGCTCCTGCGAGCGACGCCGTTGCAGTATAACCGCGCCAGCCAATATGGGACGAAGAGATTTCACACGTCGCGAAGAAGCGGCGCCGGCACGGGTCCCGAGGCGGCGGCATCTGTTTTCCTTACGCCGCTTCGATCCCCTCGCGCAGCTTGCCCAGCGCTTCGCATTCGATCTGGCGGACGCGCTCGCGGGTCAGGCCGAGGCGATCGCCGATCTCCTTGAGCGTCATGGGGTCTTCGCCGTCCAGGCCGAAGCGCAATCGCAGCACGGCGGCCTCGCGCTGGTCCATCTTGTCCAGCAGTTGGAGGATGTGTTTGAGATCGTCGGCGTGCGCGATCTCGGCGTCCGGCGCCTTGATGCGAACGTCGGTGAGCATTTCTTCGAGCGACCAGCCGTCGTCGGCCTGGTCGGCTTGCGAAGCCGCGTTGTGGATGCGGATGGCTTTGCGGATGATGGCCAGCTTCTTTTTCGGCAATTTCAGGTGGGCGGCGATTTCTTCCTGCGTCGGCGTTCGGCCCAGCTCCTCTTGCAGCTCATTCGTGGCCCGCCGCCATTTGCTGAGCAGCTCTACCATGTAGGCCGGCAGACGCACGGTCTTGGCCGTGTTAATCAGCGCCCGCTTGATCGACTGTTTGATCCAGTAGCTGGCGTAGGTGCTGAAGCGGGTGTTCATCGACGGGTCGAATCCTTCCACCGCGCGGAGCAAGCCGAGGTTGCCTTCTTCGATGAGGTCTTGCAGCCCAAGGCCCTTGCCGGCATAACGGCGGGCGATGTTCACCACCAGCCGCAGGTTGGCGCGGACCATGTGGTCGCGGGCCTCGGTGTCGCCTTCCTCAATGCGATAGGCGAGCTGACGTTCCGCTTCGGCGTCGAGCAAGGGCGTGTCGTTGATCTCGCGGAGATAGGTCTCCAGCGGGTGTTGGGCGGGACGGACCTTACGGCGGAGGAGTCGAGCCATGGGGGAGAATCCTTCGGCGGTGAAGTCTTGTGGGGGAGAATCCGTTCCGACCGGACTCAGGGCCGGTCGGAATGCGCGTCTGCAGTAAGCTAGAACACGAATTCCGGGAAAGCAAATCTTGCGGGAAAAAATATGCCGCCGCGCGAACGGCGGCGCAGCGCGGCCGCTGGGAGCCCGCCGCGCAAGCAAGGGCCGCCGTAGAACCCTTGCTTGCGCTACGGGCGCCCTCGCCCTACGCCTTCACCGTCTTACCGCTGCGCGCCGCCTCATAGATCACCTGAATCAGCTTCACGTCCTGCATTCCCTCCTCCCCCGGCGTGTTGGGCCGTTGGTTCTCCGCCACGCACTGGGCCATGTGATCCATTTCCGACGCGAAATGGCTGACCTGCGGCAGGTCCACGTGCTCCACCACGCCCCCCTTGCTCCGCTGCATTCGCAAGCCCCGGTAGGCGATGGCCGGGTCCAGGCCGAACCAGCCCTCCGCCGCCATGATCCGATAGCGGTTGGCGCCGCCGCCGGTGCTGTAACTTGACGTACAGTTGGCCAGCACGCCGCTGGGGAA
>DATKHW010000816.1:0-13966 GCA_035546275.1 Gemmataceae bacterium | reverse complement strand
GGAGCTGGGGGGCCGCCTGCACCACGGATGGCGCGGCCGCTCCCCTGGATCTGCTCTACCTCAGCGACGGAAAGCCGCTGCGCCTCCGCATCAATGTGGAACTGGACGGCCGGCCGCTCGATGCAGTCTGGGATGAGACGTTCCACCAGCTCTTCGCCGACCTGGACCGCGACGGCGACGGTTTCCTGAGCCGGGACGAGGCGCGGCGGGCGCCGTCGGCCCTGCGCATCCGGCAGCTGTCGTGGGGCCTGTTTTTCGCCGCGCCGGCCGCGGCGCCGTGGGAGGAACTGGACCGCGATCCCGCCGACGGCAAGGTGAGCTTCGACGAGTTCGCGGCCTATTACCGGCGGAACGGCGTCGGCCGCGTTCAGGTCGCCGTCGGCCGGCCGCCGGCCACGGACGCCCTGACCGACGCTCTGCTGCGAGCGTTCGACCGCGACGGCGACGGGTATGTCTCCGAGGCGGAATGGCAGGCCGCCGCCGATTCGCTGCACGCGCTGGACCTCAACGACGACGAACTCATCAGCGGCGATGAACTGGTCCCCGCCTTGCACTATCCCGGTGCGTATGGCGGCGCACTGCTGACGCCGTGGTCGCCGGACGATCCGCCGTCCCGTCTGCTCGATGCTTTCCCCTTCGTTTTGATGCCCGACTCATGCGATGCAAATTGGGCTCGCCAGTTGATCGCTCGGCGAGGCGGCGACGCCGACGCGCTGGCCGCCTGTCTCGATCGGCCGGCCGACTTATCGCTGATCGTCCGACTGGGCCGGCGGGCGGACGGGGCCGCGCCGGTGGAATGGGTGGGACATGCGGCGGACGACGCCGTGCTGCTCGATCTAGGCCGAGCGCTGTGTGCAATTCGGACGATGGACAGCCGGCTGACGGCGGAGTTCGCCTCGGCCCGCACGCTGGCGATGAAGCGATTCGCGGAGGCCGACGCCGACCACGACGGCCGGCTGGATCGGGCCGAGGCGGAGCGCTCCTCGTTCGCCCCCCTGCGCGACCTGTTCGACGCCGCCGACCGCGACGGCGACGGCCGGGTCACTGCGAAGGAATGGTCGGCTTATTTGGATCTGGAAAATCGTTTGGTGCAGGGCCAGGTTGTGCTGACGATTTTGGATCACGGCCGGGGGCTGTTTGAATTGCTCGACGCCGATCGGGACGGCGTGCTGTCCGTGCGGGAATTGCGATCGGCCTGGGCGCGGTTGAACGCGGCCGGTTGCCTGCGCGACGGGGCGCTGGACCGCTCATTGTTGCCGCAGCAGTTGCGCTGCGTGGTCAGCCGGGGTCGGCCTTCCATTTCCTTGGGGAATGGTCTGAGACCATTCCCCAGCTCGCCGCGCGGGCCGGCCTGGTTCCGGGCGATGGACCGCAATGGCGACGGCGACGTGTCGCGCCAGGAATTCCTGGGCAGCGACGCGGACTTCCGCCGGCTCGACGCCGACGGCGACGGTCTCATCAGCGCCCTGGAGGCGGAACGAGCCGAAGCCCCGCGCGGGCCGCGACCATGACCGAAAGGGAGACGAATCCATGCGTCGGCGTCTGTGGCGCACGGCCTTCACCCGGATCGAGCTGGGCGTGCTGATTGCACTTTCGGCGATCCTGCTTGGGCTGTTTCTGCCGGCCGTTCGGAAAGTGCGCGAGGCCGCCCCGCGCGTCTCCTGCGCCGATAACCTTCGCCGTATCGGAGCGGCCATCCATTCCTACGCCGACGCGCACAGCGACGAGCTGCCGTACTCCCACCGCAACAAGTCGCCGCTAAGCGGCTGGGCTGTGCTGCTGCTGCCCTATCTCGACGAAAGCGATCTTTATCAGCGCTATCGCTTCGACCTCGACTGGTACGACCCCGCCCAGCGGGACGTGGTTTCCCGGCCGCTTCGGGTAATGCAGTGCCCGGCCGCGCTGGACCCCGATCGGACGCTTTCCGGGACGATCAACGGCGTCCGCTTCGCCGTGCCGCCGGCCGACTATGCGGCGATCTCCGGCGTCACCGTCGATATCGTGCCGGCGGTGTTCCCGCCCAGCTATCCGCGCTTCGGCGCCATGCCGGTGGATGAGACGCTGCGTTTCCGCGATATTCTGGATGGTGAATCTTGCACGCTGCTGGTCGCCGAGGGGGCCGGCCGGCCGCAGATTTGGCAAGCGGGCCGGGCGACTGGAAACTCGCCGCCCAACGACAAGAGCAGCTGGTCCGCGTGGAACGGCAATTTCATTCGGGGCTACAGCAAGGACGGCAAGGCGATGCCCGGCCCGTGCGGCGTGAACTGTTCCAACGACAACGCCGTCTACGGCTTCCACCAGGGCGGCGCCTTCGGGCTTTTGGGCGACGGGGCGGTCCGCTTTCTGAAGCAGGACATGGACGTGTACGTCCTGTACGGCCTGGCCACGCGGGCGGGGGGCGAGATTCTGGCTAATACGGATTATTGAGCGCTCTTGGAAGAGATATAATCCACAAACGGTTGACGCGGTGCGACGATTCGCCCCTCCAGGAGTTCCGCCATGAAGTCTAGCGATACACGCTTCCCCCAGATTCCTTGGTTGGATGCGCAGCACTTCGAGAACCGCCGCAACTTCCCCTCTGAGGAATTGTCGAAATACGAAGGCCGGCACATCGCCTGGAGCTGGGACGGCGCCCAAATCCTGGCTAGCGGGAAATCCCAGGAAGCCGTCGAGGAGGAGCTTAAGGCCCTCGGCGTCGATCCTTCACGCGTCGTCTTCGACTACGTCTTTCCGGGAGACGCTTCCGTTATTGGACCATTAGAGGAGAGTTAGTGAGTCTAATCTTTTCGTACAAACTATGGCCCTCTCCACGGCCCGTCACACCGCTGAGAGGCCGCTGGGTGCGCCCTCGTCCGGTCGTTTCGGTAACGCTGGTGGGGCCAAAAGCCAGCCGCGTCCAACCCGCCTTGCTCGACACGGGAGCGGACGACTGCGTGTTTCCCGAGTCCGTGGCCGCCCAGATCGGAATCGATCTGACGAGCGCGCCGGTGGGAAACGCGACGGGGGTCGGCGCGGGACCGATCGCCGTCCGATACGCCCAAGTCGCGCTGCGCCTTACGGACGGCCGGGAGTTCCGTGAATGGCAAGGGTGGGCCGGGTTCACGGCCGCGCGACTGACCGTTTCCCTGCTGGGCTTCGCCGGCTGTCTGCAATTCTTCGGGGCCTTTTTCCACGGCGACCGCGAGGAAGTCGAGCTGACGGTCAACTCGCTCTACCCAGGAACCTGACGCCGGGTTGATGATGGAAGCAACCGCCGGGGTCGCGGAAGCCTTGTTCACGGCCGCCCTCGCGGCGAGTCCCGGAACTCAATCTGATCGATGCTGATGTGGCCCCACGGCCCCGTCGCGTTGTCCACGATCTCGAAATGGGCCGTCTTGCCGGCCAATTCGCGCACGTCCCAGTCGCACCACTCCAATCTTTCCGAGTCCTGGCCGGTGGCGCTGCGGACGACGTTGCCCGTCACGAGCAGGTTAATGCACGCCCTGCCGGGCCGATTGCCGCCGCCGATCAGGAAGCTGATGTACGACCGCTCGATCTTGAACTCCGGCGACGTCAGCTTGCCGGTCGCGTTGTCGCCGCCGACGAAGCTGTTGACCAGACCCTGGCCCTCGAAGCCCGTCACCGGCTGCTGGTTCGGCAGCGTACCGTGGACCGGCCCCGAGCCGAACGCCAAGCCGCCCGTAGCCTTCCAGTCGCCGTAATCCTTGCCCTCGAAGTCGGCGAAGACGATCGGTTCCCGCTTGTCGATCGCCGTCAGCGTCGCCTTGAGATGGAGCGGCACCTGGTCGGCGTTCGGGAGAGGAACGTCGATGCGAAAAGGCGCGTACCCCGCCTTGCGGACGATCAGGACGTAGTTGCCCGGCTTCAGAAGGAGCTGGACGCTGTTTTTGTCGGCGGGCGCGTGAACGATTTGCGTTTGCCCATTCACCCCCTCGGCATCGACTTCCGCCCCGGGCTGATCGACTTGCAGCTCGACGACGACTTCGCCGCTGCGTGCGGGCGGACCCGGAGACGGCGCTGCTTTGTCGGCGGACTTGTCCATCGCCAAAGCGACGGCGACGGCGGCGCCGCCGATCAGCCCGACGGCCGCAACCGCCCCGGCGACCCACAACCACTTCGGCACGCCGTTCTTGCTGTGGCGCTTGGCCTTGACCGTCATGAGTCGAGAGCTGGACGCCGGCGCCGGCGCGGATTCGTCGAACGCGAACGTCGGCTCTTCTTCCGGCGGCGCGGCCACAGGCGCCACTCCTATCAAGACCGGCGCGACGGTTTGCCGGACCGCCGTCGGCGCCGCCGCACGAACCGGCGCCCTCGCGGCCGGCAGGGCCTCTTCCAATAGCGGCACGTCTTCCAGCGACCCGCGCAACGATTTGACCAGGAGATCGGTCATCCGCCCGACGAGCGGGTCGCCGATCTTGGTCAGGTCGAGGAACAGGTGCGATTGCAGCGGGCCTTGCAGGTCCCTCTCCTTGAACAGGAGGTTGTCGCCGTTGTCGTACCGGTCCCACAACCCCTGGCCCCCGGTTTTCAGAGCGCGCAGCGCCGCGGCGATCAGCAGCAGCGGAAAGCGATCCACTTCGAGGTTGTACGTCCCCTCGCGCAGCCGCTGCGGATGCTGATAGCAGGCGTGGCCGACCTCGCCCGATTTGGTCCCCGCCAGGGCCGGCACCCACATGCCGTCGTAGTCGATCAGCTTCAGGGCCAGCGAATTGGCGCTGCCGCCCGGCACGAGCAGGACGTTGCCGTGCTGCAAATCGCAATGGCCCACCTCGGCCGAACGCAGGTGCCTGGCCATGCGCCCCCAGATCTGCAAAAGCGCCTCCAGCATGGCCGGCTTGTCGAGATACTGACGGACGAACTGGTTCAGCGTCAGCCCCTCTACCCACTGCATCTTCAGCACGGGATACCACTGCCCGGCGACGCGAATCCCTTTTTCCAGATACGTGAAATCCACCATGAAGGGCAGATTCGCCTGCTTGAGATGGGTGCTGATCTCCTGGTAGCGTTCGCGCAGGCCGACGGCTTGACGGGTGAAGCATTTGACGGCCCAGCTTTTGCCGTCGGGGCAGCGGACCTGGTAGACATCGGCGAAATTGCCGGAATAGGGCATGGGAATGCCCAGGGCGTTGCAGACGGCCTCGCCGCGCTTCAAGTCAGGGTCGGCGAAGTTGCTCTTGGGCGTCTGAATCGCCTCGTTGTAATCCTGCGACAGGGGCCAGGGCATGGCGAGCGCTCCGGAATCGTTGCTTTCACTTCTTTTTATCGCGCCGCAGCGCGGCTAGCGGCAGATGCCTTCGTACTTCGTTGCGAACCCGCCGCGCGACGGCGACCGCTTGGCGAGCTTCGGTCAGGGGAAGTTCCTGTCCGGCGCCAGGGTACCTGTGGGTCGCGGCGTACGCCGTCAGGCGATCCTGGATCTTGGCCGCCAGCTTTGGGCGGACCTTCGGCGGCAGCAATGCGCGCAGCACAGGAATCTCGTGCGTCTTGGGGAACGCGGTTCCCCGGCAAACGAGCAGCGCTTTGATGTACTTCTCGACGCACTGCTGAGCATGAAAGCAAACCGTGTCGGTAGGGCAATCCTTCCCCAGCTTGAGGGTATGAGCCGCATTGATCAAATCGTGTTCCGCCTTGACGACCCACTCGCGGACCACGGCGACGATGGGGTTAGGGACGGGCATAAAGCACCTTGCCTTCCCGCGCCGCCGGCCATTCGATCGTACCGACCACTTCCTTTCGCCAGGCGAAGTCCTCCGGCCGGGTCACGATGATGTCTTTGGGGAAGAGGATATCGTGAAGCGCGTGCCGCACTTCCAGCCCCTTATTGAAGGCGCTTCCCTCGAAGTCCATTACAACCAGCAGGTCCACGTCGCTGTCCGGCCCGGCGTCGCCGCGCGCGTGCGAGCCGAACAGGATCACCTGCTGGGGGCGGAACTTCCGTACGATCCGCTGGACCATGCGGTTAATTTGCGTCTGCACGGTGTTGTTTGCAGTCCTGGGCATGATTGACCTCTTGAACGTGGAACCGTCGCGATGGGGCCGGCTCATTCGAGCAGCCCAGAGACATCGGCTGCCGGGTGCCATTGGTCGGACACGTCCCAAACGGCCGGCCCGCCGCGCTGCAAGTCGGCGTCGGCGAAGTTGACCGCGGGAGATTGGATGGCTTCGTTATAGTCCTGCGACAGCGGCCACAGCATTGGGTTGCTCTTTGGGGCCTTCCGCCTTCGGCTGGGCACGGAACCTGGAGTATGCATCTCAATGGGAGTCTCTGGATGGCGAAAAAAGGATACCCATCGCCAGGACAACGAAGAATGTCCTATTTCGCCCCTGCCTGTAGGTAGGTTCACCCGCCGCTGGTCAGGATTTGCATCAGCGCTTCGCTCGCCGCATTGCGAACGTCGTCCGACGGATCGGTCCGCTGGAGCTCGGCCAGCGACTGCTTCACCTTGGGCGTGTTGGCGGCCTTGCCCATCGCTACCAGCGCCTGTACGGCCGCTACGCGCGCCCGCGCGTTGATCCTTCCTTTGGCGCTCGCCAAAGGCCCTCCCCGGAACCCGTCCTCCAGCGCGTCGAGCAGCGGATCGACCGCCGGGTCGCCGACGCGCCCCAATGCCTCCACTGCCCGATCGCGCTGCGCCGCTTGTTCCTTGTCGTCCAGCTGCACGATGCGTAACGCCTCAATCAGCACAGGAACGGCCTCTTCCCCATCCGATCCCTTGATGGCCGCCAGCGCCATCGCCGCGTCGAGCCGAACCGCAAAATTGTCGTCGTCCAGTAGCTTGTCCAATGTACCGCCGGCATTACGTGCCGCAGGACCCATTTCCGCCAGCAGTGCAATTGCCTTCTGACGCGCCTCGCCCGGATCGCCTGCTAACATGTCGATGATTCCGGGCACAGCCGGCGCCGCGGCAGGGCCGAGCGGCTGAAGCAGCGTCATCACACGCAGCCGTACTTTGGCGTTGCCCTTGCGCAGCGCGTCGCCGAGTTGCTCGACCTGCTTTGAGTCCAAATTAGCGGCCCGAATCGCGTCGCCAGCCGTCTTCGCGGTCGCGTCGTCGGAATTGAGCGCCTGAATGAGATCTGGCAGGTTCGGCTCCGGTGGATTATCGGCCGGCGCATTTTTGTCTTTATTCGGAGGCGACCCGAATTCTGGCTTCGGCTTGGAGTCCGGTGGGGTTGTCGGGACAACGGGACGTGCCTCGCTGACAGATCCGCTGTAGACGGCGAAGTAGGCCGTCGCCATCGCGGCAAGGCCGGCGACCAGCAAGGCAATCGCTCCTGCCCATGCCCAGACCGGCACGCCGACTCTCTGTTTCGCCCTTGCCCGCTTCGGCTGGGACATGGAGGTGCCGGGTGCCGAGGCAGGTTCGCTGAAGTCGAACAGTTCGTTCGCCGTGGGCGGCACCGCTGCTGCTGCGGCAGGGGCGATGGGTGCCATCGGCGCTGCAACTGGCGCTGCATGCACCGCCAGCGTCGGGTCATTCGTCGCCGGCGGCGAAACCACGGGAACAGGGCGGCTGGGGGTTGCCGCCGGCTTCAGGCGGTCGGACAGCGCCTCATCGAGCAGCGGCGTGGACTCCAGCCCGCCGCGCAACGCGTTGAGCAGATGGTCGGCCAGAGCCGCGGTTCGTGCATCGGACGACCGGATCAAATTCAGAAAGAGAGGGGACTTCGTCGGCGCCAACAAATCGGTCTCCTTGAACAGGAGGTTGTCGCCGTTGTCGTACTTCTCCCACAGCCCGTTCTCGTTCACCTTGAGAGCGCGTAACGCCGTCGCGATCAGCAGGACTGGGAAACGATCCACCTCCAAGCTGTACGTCTCCTCGCGCAGGCGCTGCGGGTGTTGGTAGGAGGCATGGCCGACCTCTCCCGATTTGCGCCCGGCTAGCGCCGGCACCCACATGCCGTCGTAATCGATCAGCTTGAGCGCCAGGGTGTTGGCGCTCGCTGCCGGCGCTAGTAGGACGTTGCCATGTTGCAGATCGCAGTGGGCCACTTCCGCGTCGCGCAGGCACTTAGCCATGCGCCCCCAGATCTTGAACAAAGTTTCCAGCATCGCTGGCTTCTGGAGGTACTGACCGACGAACTGATTCAGCGTCAGCCCCTCCACCCACTGCATCTTCAGCACGGGATACCACGTCCCCGCGACGCGGATGCCTTGTTCGAGATAGGTGAAGTCCACCGTGAACGGCAATTTCGCTTGTTGCAGGTGCTTGCTGATCTCGGCGTAGCGCTCGCGCAGGCCGATCGCTTGGCGGGTGAAGCACTTGACAGCCCAGCTCTTGCCGTCGGGGCAGCGGACCTGGTACACGTCGGCGAAATTGCCGGAATAGGGCATGGGAATGCCCAGGGCGTTGCAGACGGCCTCGCCGCGCTTGAGGTCGGGGTCGGCGAAGTTGCTCTGCGGCGTCTGGATCGCCTCGTTGTAATCCTGCGACAGGGGCCAGGCCATGGGGGCGCTCCTTGAGGTACCCAGCATTCAGCTTGATGAGCGACGCGGCGGTCTCACGGGGCGCCCGGCGCCCACAGCCGACGCACCTCGTCCGGGCTGGCCGCGGTTTCCAGGGCTTTAAGGATGGCCAGCATTTTCTCTTCTTCGTAGACCTGTTGGATCTCCGGCTTTAGCTGGAGTCCTGCTTCGCCGAAGCGAATCCTCAGCACCGATTCGATGCCCTTGCACAGTCCGGTGCAGCGACCGACGCGCTCGGGGGTTGTGATGAACGGCATACGTCTCTCCTCTTGAATCTTGTCCACGTCTTGCCAAAAACTGCGGTTCAGCGCCGGCGGCAGCTCCATCAGCCAGTCGATGACCCGGAACAGCTCCCGCACGTCCTTCGCACTGAAGCCGCGCTCGTACAGGCCGCGCACCAACCGCACCTTCCAGGCGTGCCGGCCGGCGGGGTCGCCGTGCGTCTGACGCGCCTTCAGGTGCGCCAGCACCACCGGCGCAAACGGATTGCTGCTCGCCTCCAGGACGGCCTCGTGGGCCGCGAAGTCCAGCAGCTTCACCGCCGGGAACCGCAGCCCAGCCTCGCAGCCGAACAAATGGTTGCGGAAGTCCGTCGGCCGCCAGGCGGGATCGCCGTCGGCCAGCACCGCCAGACTGGCCACGGGCCTATTGTACCGGTCGAAGACGCGGTAATTGTACACGTACATGCGCTGGGGGAAGTCCGGGTCGCGCGCCGTCTGCACCTCGACGTGGATCAGCACCCAGCATTCGACGCCGGCCTTGGTCCAGACTCGCACGAGCTTATCGACGTAACGCCGTCCAACTTCGGCCTCGCGAACGACCTGCTGGAACTCCTTGTCCAGCGACTCGTAGCCGCGCGACCAATCGACCTGGCGGTGGACCTCTGGGAACAGGAGCGCCAGGAACGGCTCGAAGTAAGCGTCCAGGGCTTCCTTCCAGGGGCTGTCGTAATCGGTGGACATGGGCGATCTCCTTTCAGCCGTCGTTCCCGGCGTCCGGTTTGCGCCGGCGCCGCCGCCCCACCCCTTCCAGCCGGCCCACGTCTTCCAGCCAGCAATCGGCCGACGGCGGCGGCAGCCGCGTCAGGTCGCCGACGGCCGCCTGGGCCGCGGCCAGCTCGCGCAGCCAATCCGGAACGGCCGGCATCGGCGCGTTGAAATCCACCGTTTCCACCGCCGTTGGCGCCGGCCCGACCGCCGGCAGCGCCTCGTCCAGCAGCGGCGTCGCTTCCAGGCCGCTCCGCAAGGCCTCGACCATGCGGTCCGCCAGCGCGGCGACGAGCGGATCGGCCGTGTGGATCAGCTCATGAAAGAGCGCGGATTTCGTTGGCGCCAGGAGATCGGCTTGCTTAAAAAGCACGTTGTCGCCGTCGTCGTATTTCTCCCAGAGGGCGCGCCCCTTCGCTTTTAGCGCACAGAGCGCCGCCGCGATCAGCAGCAGCGGGAAGCGGTCCACCTCCAGGCAGTAAATCCCCTCGCGCGCCCGCTGCGGATGCTGATACGACGGATGACCGACCTCGCCCGATTTCCGGTCGGCCAGGGCCGGCGTCCACAGACCGTCGTAGTCGATCAGCTTCAGCGCCGGGGCGTTGCCGTCGGCGCCGCGCACCAGCAAGACGTTGCCGTGCTGCAAATCGCAGTGACCGACCTGGGCGTCCCGCAGCTGCCGGGCCGTGCGCACCCAGGCTTGCAGCAGGGTCTCCATCACGGCCGGCTTGTCGGCGTTGCGGGAGAGGAATTGATGCAGCGTTAGCCCGGCAGCCCATTGCATCTTCAGCACGGGATGCCACGTCCCGGCGACGCGAATGCCCTTTTTCAGGTAGGTAAAGTCCACCATGAAGGGGAGCTTCACCCGGCGGAGATGCTTGCTGATCTCGGCGTAGCGGTCGCGCAATCCGGGGACTTCGCGCGTGAAGCACTTGACGGCCCAGCGGCCGCCATCGGGGCAGCAGACTTGGTAGACGTCGGCGAAGGAGCCGGAATAGGGCATGGGCAGGCCGAGGGCGTTGACGACCGGCTGGCCGCGCTGGAGGTCGGCGTCGGCGAAGTTGGCCGCGGGGGATTGGATGGCTTCGTTGTAGTCCTGGGAGGTCGGCCACGGCATTGGGGTTGCTCCTTGGGGTGTTCCGCTTTCGGCTGGGCGGGACTTGAACTACGCCCGCCAATGGGCGTCCATCGACGGCGAAAAAGGACAGCCGTGGTCCGGACAACGATAAATATCCCCTTTCGCCCCTTATTTTACTGCTGGTGTGTTGGCCACAAGGAATTCCCGGATCTCAACCTTGCGAAATTCGCACACCGTCGGACGATCATATTTCTGTAGGGCGATGCGGCCTGGGCCGTAGCGAATCACCTCGTCTGTGTAGTCCGCCGTCGTCTGGCCGTTGACCTTGATGACGAGATGGTTGCCCACGGCAATCACTTCCAAGATGAACCACTCGCCGGGTCGGATCGGCGATTCCCTAACGCTCACTACAGGCCCTCGCTCGCCGCTCTCTGCAATGAGCGAGCCCGTCGACCAAGTTCCTTGCCGGCCGACGATCTCGGCCTCGTACCCCAAGGGGTCGGGATTGTCTTTGTTGTGCGGGTTTCCAGTACCGAACGCCGAGCGGAAGAAGACCCCGCTGTTGCCATTCTGGTTGATGCGCCCCTCGACCCGGAGGTGGAAATCTCTGTAGTCGTCGCGCTGGGTGTAGAGGTAGCTGTCTTCGTCGCCGTACCCGATGATGACGCCCTTCACCACTTGCCATTTGCCCGGCTGCTTGGGATGGGTCGTCCAACCGGCCAAATCCCTTCCGTTGAACAATGGCACAAAGTCCTCGTTGTCAGGCCCCTTGGTCGGGGCCGTTACGGCCGGGCGGCGCTGTGGGGGAATACTGGCGATGGGCACAGTCGGCGAAGGCCCGGTCTGCATAAGCCTGGGCTCAGGACGCGGGCCGTCGGAGGCGCCCTGAATCGCCACGAGGGCTGCTGCGGCTACGGCCAGGCCGACGACCAGCAGCGCAATTGCCGCCGCCCAAGCGGCAAGAGGGACGCGTTTGATGTTCCGGGCCGGCGGTCGGCCGAACGCAACCTCGGATGTCGTAGGGGGTGAACTGCCAAAATCACATCCGGGGCCCTCGGCGGGGATCGCGGTTGCTAGGGGCGCGGCGACAGTCGGCGCGATGCTTACGCCCGACGGGGCCGATGGCCTCGGGACGCCGGGCGTTGCGGCTGTCCCTCTGGCCGCGCCCATGGCTTCTTCCAACGGCGGCACAGACGCCAGCCCACTCCACAGCGACTTGACCAGTGGAACGAGCAACGCCGTCGTGGGTGCGTCGCCGAGATGCAGCAATTCTTGCAGGAGAGCGGACTGCTTCGGCTCCCGCAGGTCCGTCTCCTTGAACAGCATGTTGTCGCCGTTATCGTACCGCGCCCACAGCTCCCGCCCCTTCGCCTTCAACGCCCGCAACGCCGTCGCGATCAGCAAGACCGGGAAGCGGTCCACGTCGATGCTGTATATCCCTTCCTTGATTCGCTGCGGGTGCTGGTACGAAGCGTGTCCCACCTCGCCCGATCCCTTGCCCGCCAGCGCCGGGACCCACATCCCGTCGTAGTCGATCAGCTTTAAGGCCAGTGAGCCGCCGCCCTCGCGCACCAGCAGGACGTTGCCGTGCTGCAAATCGCCGTGGCCTACCTGCGCCGCACGCAGCGCCTTCGCCATCCGCGCCCACACCTGGAACAACGCCTCCAGCGTCGCCGGCTTGTCGAGGTGCTGTTTCACGAATTGGTTGAGCGTCAGCCCCTCCACCCACTGCATCTTCAGCACGGGATACCACGTCCCCGCGACGCGGATGCCTTGTTCGAGATAGGTGAAGTCCACCGTGAACGGCAATTTCGCTTGTTGCAGGTGCTTGCTGATCTCGGCGTAGCGTTCGCGCAAGCCGACGGCTTGACGGGTGAAGCACTTGACGGCCCAGCGAGAGCCGTCGGGGCAGCGGACCTGGTAGACGTCGGCGAAGTTGCCGGAATAGGGCATGGGAATGCCCAGGGCGTTGCACACCGCCTCGCCGCGCCTCAGGTCGGGGTCGGCGAAGTTGCCTTCGGGCGTCTGGATCGCCTCGTTGTAATCCTGCGACAGGGGCAAAGGCATAGGGGCGCTCCTTGAGATACCCAGCATTCAGCTTGACGAGCGACGTGACGGTCTCACGGGGCGCCCGGCGCCCACAGCCGACGCACCTCGTCCGGGCTGGCCGCGGTTTCCAGGGCTTTAAGGATGGCCAGCAATTTCTCTTCTTCGTAGACCTGTTGGATCTCCGGCATTAGCTGGAGTCCTGCTTCGCCGAAGCGAATCCTCAGCACCGATTCGATGCCCCGACACAACCCTTCGCAGCGACCAACCCGCTGGATACTCGTGACGTAAGGCATACGTCCCTCCTTTTGAATCTCGTCCACGTTTTGCCAAAAACTGCGGCTCAGCGCCGGCGGCAATTCCATCAGCCAGTCGATCACGCGGAACAGCTCCCGCACGTCCTTCGGACTGAAGCCGCGCTCGTACAGGCCGCGCGCCAGCCGCACCTTCCAGGCGTGCCGGCCAGCCGGATCGCCGTGCGTCTGCCGCGCCTTCAGGTGGGCCAGCACCACTGGCGCGAACGCGTTCGTGCTCGCCTCCAGCACGGCCTCGTGCGCCGCCAGGAATCGGGGCAGAGGGAAACGCTGCGCGATCTCGGTTGCAACGATCTTACCCGCCGTCGTCGTGCGGGAGCAAGCGCCGCCTTGACGTCGGCCGCCTTCCGCCGCTACCCTGAGCGCGTCTCGTCCCCTGGAGGAAGCGGCCATGCGCGTCGGCGTCTTCGGCGGCGCCTTCGATCCCGTCCATTTCGGACATCTCATCCTCGCCGAGCAGTGCCGCGAACAGGGCCGGCTCGACGAGGTGCTGTTCGTCCCCACGGCCCGGCCGCCGCACAAGCCGCATCCCGGCGCCCGCTTCGATCAGCGCGTCGAGATGCTCGCCCTCGCCGTCGCCGGGAACCCGGCTTTTCGCGTGGATGAGATCGAAAAAGACCGCGAAGGCCCCAGCTACACCGTGGACACCCTTGCCGAGCTGCGCGGCCGGCGGCCCGGCGACGACCTCTGGCTCCTGGTCGGCGGCGACGTGATCCGCGACCTGCACCTCTGGTACGAGCCGCGCCGCCTTCTCGAAACGGCCGGCCTTCTCGTCATGGCGCGGCCCGGCACGCCGACGCCCGACCCGGCCGAGCTGGCCGCGCGGCTCGATCTGCCCGCCGTCCGTCTCGAAGTGGTCGCGGCGCCGGCCATCGACATCGCCAGCCACGATCTGCGCCGCCGCGCCGCCGAGGGACGCAGCCTCCGCTATCTGCTGCCGCGGGCCGTCGAATGCTATGTCCGCGAAAGGCGGTTGTACCGAGACGAGGCGTGACTTCTCCCTTCTCCCCCGCTTCGGGGGAGAGGGGTCGGGGGTGAGGGGGAGAGACTCCGACAGAAAGAAGCGGGGGGGGGG
>DATKHW010000815.1:0-21375 GCA_035546275.1 Gemmataceae bacterium | reverse complement strand
CATGTCCGCGAATATTGCATCTATGTCGAAGTTGAACTTCGCAGCCAGCATCTCGCGGGTTCGATGCACCTCCGCCACGATGGGATCTTCCCACATGACTCTATTCTCCCATGAGTTCTTCTGGAGTGCAGATGATTGGCATTTTGCGGCCCAATTTCTCACACACCACTGCTATTCTTCGCGCGATTTGGGCGTTTGCCAAGTGCTTGCAATTCCAGGGTAGCAGATAGTCAACCGCGTGGACCGCCGCCACGGCTTCATAGTCGACTAAGCTCACGTGCCGGCTCCCGCGGGAGGAACCGTCATGTCGCGCGAAACCGTCATTCGCGTGGCCGGTCACGTGCAACTTCTGGTTCGCCGGTGGCCACCTCCGTCCGCTCGTGAGCTATGCCCCCGCCACCCGCCTCGAAGACATCACCCGACAAACGATCTCGATAATACCACCAATAGCCATCACTGGTGTTGCCGAAGGTATCGATCCGATGCCCCGTCTCGAACTCAAGGGCCAAGTCGGGCAGTGGCGACGCGACCGACACTCCAACGAGTGCCGTGCGGTTCAACGGGTCGAGCAGCGCGCACCATGCCTCCCACAAGGGCCGGTTGACTTCGGGTTCCGCGACCCCATCCCACACCGGCCAGTCGCCGCTTCCGGTGATGAACCTTCCGGCGAGCGTGAGACGCCACGGCGGATCGATCCAGATGTATGCCCGACCCTTCTCGCCAGGCTCGCCGTCGA
The DNA here is from genome assembly GCA_035546275.1 of Gemmataceae bacterium. Lineage (GTDB taxonomy): Bacteria > Planctomycetota > Planctomycetia > Gemmatales > Gemmataceae > UBA4732. The sequence goes on along the minus strand of DATKHW010000815.1, from coordinate 20,639 downwards.
ACCGCAACTTGAGCGAGTTGGTCGCTAGCGACCGCTCGCAGGGCTTCCCGATAAGCGTGCGTAGCGCTACGAGCAATGCCGCACGACCATCGCTCATCCGCAGTCCTCTATGTTTTGCAGGCGAACGATCCAGCTCAGCAGCCGGGGCCGCATCGGTGACCTGTGAAGTCCCAGAAACCAACACTGCGGCCTCGGTCTGCTGCAGCGGATGGTTCGGCGCGACTACTCGTACCTCACCGGGGCCTCGACCGCGGCCCCGGCTGGCTGCACCCACAGTGTCACGTCCATGCCGAACTGGATGTCGAACTCGTCCTGCACCAGCACCAGCGTGGCGTCGGCCAGCGCCCAGCCGGCGAACGAGTACGACCACCCGGCCCGGTGCGGGTAACTGTACACCCCCGACCGCGTCGCCGCACCTAGGAACCCGGCGAGTTGCTCGGCGAGGGCGCGGAACGCCAGGTCGAACGGCTCGCGGCCCTCATGGTACTCCTCGAAGTAGAACAGCGGGACGAACGCGAAGGGCGGCTTGTTGCTCTCGGCGATCAGCACTGAGACCGGCCGCCGCTCATCCGAGCCGGCCGCGAGGAGCATGTCGGAGCGGACATAGCCCAGGTCCGGCTCGTCATCGACCAGCCGCCACCCGGCGGCCTCGCACAGCGCCTTGGTCGGGGTGTAGGCGAACCCGGCACGCGAGATCGCCCGCAGCACTACGACCAGCGGTTCTGTAGGCGCTACAACCGCCACGCGCCCTCCGCCGCCGAACGACACCGTTCACCTGCCGCGGCGGCTGGTGAGACGGTGAACTCTGAAAACCCGTATTGCCGCCGCGGTCAGGTGTAACGACTGGTTCGGCGTTACACCTCGAACTGGTCGATGACTGAACGCAGTTCTAGGAGAAAACCGCAAAAGAGGCGATACGCATAACCCGGCGCTCGCATTGGTAGAGCACTGTCCCAGAATCACCTATCACTTCTGGGCCTTATGTCTCCAGTATGTGGAGTCGCTGTCCGGAATCCGCAATTGCATGCTGCCGCTGTTTATATGCAGCACGATGTCGTTGCTGTTCTGCCGGCGTACGAATGCCAGGTCGCCCTTGTCGAGGTGTTCGCTGAGCACCCCGTTTTGAACCTTCCAGGTTCCCGAAAAACAATAACGAATGCCCGGCGTTCCAATCTTCCCCGTGGCGCCGGCGCCTTCGAGCGTGCCATCAGGCTTGTAGGTTCTCGTTTCGTTCACTTCGCTCGAACCCTCGCTGCCCTGGAAGTAGTCGTGCTCGGTCCATTGGCCGTTGATCAGCTCGCGAATCTCGTCGTCGGAAGGTTGCTTGTTGAGGCTGATGCAACCGTAAATGAGAATGGCCCAAGCGCCAATAACGGCGATTCCGGATAGCAATTTCCAGACGATCCGTTTCATGGGAAACTCACTCGGTCAGCCGGATGTAGAGCAGGATCGGGAGCCGCTCATCGCACATCCAACTACCTCGGTAAGGGCCGAACTGGTGAGTCTGCTGACCGGCCCGGTCAGCATATCACGAGTCTCGGTCAGCATATTCGACGCGCCGGTCAGCATATCGCGCCGCCGGTCAGCATATTCCCATCCCTCAACAGACCAGACGCCTCCTGCCCCGTCAAGAACCTGCGCTGTTTTTCTTCTTTCCGCTTGCTCGCCGGGCGCCGTAACTGTACACTCGTATACTTGGCGCGATACCCCGCTCAGTGGTGGAGGTCCGTCATGTTCCAGGCAACCACGCCGCCTATTCCGTCCACCGGCCCGGACCCTCCGGGCCAGCACCCTCGCCTTCTGGACCAGCTTCGCCATGCCGCCCGCGCCCGCGGTCACCCGGAAGCGACCATCGCCGCCTTTGCTTCCTGGATCACGCGTTTCATCCTGTTTCACGGCAAGCGCCATCCGCGCGAGATGGGGCTGGCGGAGGTCGGACGCTTCCTCGACCACGTCGTGCGCACCGAGAAGGACCCGCTGCCCAACCTGGAGGTCGCGCGCGGCGCAGGAACGGGGTTGGCAGTTCCTGTTCGCGTCGCGGCGGCTGTCCCACTGCCCGCGAACGGGTCGATTAGGACGGCATCACGTGTATGACGCCTCCTTGCAGCGAGCGGTGGCGCGGGCCGGCGTCGAAGCCAAGCTGGACAGGGCCATTCATTGTCACACCTTTCGCCACAGTTTTGCAACGCACCTGGTCGAGCGCGGCGTCGATTTGTGGACGATTCAAGTGCTGCTCGGGCACAGCAGCCTGGAGACGACGATGATCTGCACGCACGTGGCGCGCAAGGGACCTGCGGGAGTGACCAGCCCGCTGGACCTGCTGAACGACGTGAACGCCGAGGAGGTGCGGGAAGCGGTGGCCGCGACGCGCGCGGCGCGTGGGGCGGCGGCCGTCCGCGCATAGGTGCGTTCGGAAGGAATGGCAGCAACGGCGCCGGCCCCGACCGAGCGCCTGCTCGAAGCGGATCACGACATCCGCACCGTGCAGAAATTGCTCGGCCACGCCGACGTCGGCACGACCATGATCTGCACGCACGTCACAACGACGGGGCCGTCGGGCGCCGTCAGCCCGCTGGATCGGCTCGGCGTCGCGGCGCCGTCGCCGCGGCGCCAGATCGCCGCCGTGTGAAAGGGATGCGCGGCGGTGAACGACCCGCACCGGCGTTCACCGACATTCCCCCTCCGCATTCGCCTGCCCAGACGCCCCCTCGGCATGGTACACTCGGCGCCGTCCCAGCGTCCCGGCGGCGTCGAGGTGCATTCATGGCGCGGCTTCCCCCGACAACGACCTGTCACCGACTGGTTCACGCTCCGCAGCAAGACCGACACACCCCCCGCGCGCACGTGTCGGCCTTACAGTCTTAGAATCCGTCTCGGAAGCCGCTCGCCCCTTGGGGGAGAGGGGTTGAGGTGAGGGGAAATGCCCTGGAAAACCAGAACCCCTCGCCCCCAACCCCTCGCCCCCGAGGGCGAGGGGAGGCTTATGGGACAGGCACTTAGCCGCATCGGCAACGCCAGCGAGAATTCGCCGGCGCCGGCCGGGTCGCGCGGTATAACAGCAGCAGCAACTCGCGGAACCCGGAGGAGTCCCATGCACCTCGGTCGTTATCGCCTGCTGGCTCAGCTCGGGGCCGGGCCGGATGGCGCCGCCTACCGCGCCGTGGACGACGCCGGCGAGCCGGCCGAGGTCCGCGTCCTGAGCGGGGCGTCGGCGGCGCCGGCCCGGTGGAAGATCGTCGGCCGGCGCCTGCGGCTGGCGGCGATGCTCAAGCACGCCGCCGCCGTTCGCTTGCGGGACGTGCGGCTCGACCACGATCCGCCCTTCGCGGCTCTGGAATGGGTGGAAAGCCGCGGCCTGCATGAGTGTTTCGGCGAAACCGCGGCCACGCCGGCCGAGGTCCAGGGCGTCGCCCGCGACATCTGCGAGGCCCTCGCCGAGGCGCATCATCTCGGCCTGGCGCATGGCCGTCTCCGGCCGTCGCAGGTGCGTCGAACCGCCGCCGGCGCGCTTCGCCTCGACTTCACCGGCGTCGATACCGGCGATCCGCCGGGGCCGCAGGCGCCGCCGGAATTGGACGCGTCGTGCCGCGCGCCGGAAACCAACGGCGAGGGAGCGCCGGACGCCGCCGCCGACCTTTACGGCTTGGGGGCGGTCCTGTACTGGCTGCTGCGCGGCCGGCCGTACCTCGGCGGCCAGACGCCGCATGAGACCCCCGCCAGCCGGGACCAGGACACCCGGGCGGTGCAGGCGAACTGGCAGCAGGAGATCCCGCTGCTGCTGGCGGAGGACCCGGCGCATCGGCCGCCGGCCCCGTTCCTTCTGCCGCGGCTGCGCGGCGAGGCCGTCCACGCCGCCGACCCGCTCGGCGCCGAAACGGTGGCGGGTCTGCCGGAGCCGGCGGAGCCGAAGCGCACGGCCGCCCCGGCTCAGGTCGGCCGATTTCGCCTCCTGGAAAAGCTCGGCGAAGGCGGCATGGGTTCGGTCTACCGCGCCGAGGACGTGAGCGACGGCACGGTAGCGGCCGTGAAATTGCTGCAGGGGAGATGGGACGGGCGCCAAACCGCCTGGCGACGGCTGCGCAAAGAGGCCCGGCTGCTGGCCGAGGTCAACAATCCCTACGTCGCCAACCTGATCGAGATCAACGAACACGAGGGCGTCCCCTACCTGGTCTTGGAGTTTGTGGAGGGGGAAAGCCTTAGTCGTCTGCTGGCGCGGCGAAGGCGCCTGACGGAAGCGGAGGCCGTCTCCGTCATGGCCGACGTGGCTCGCGCCCTCGCCGACGCCCATCGCCGCGGCATCGTCCATCGGGATGTGAAGCCGGAAAACATCCTCGTGCAAGGGGACAGGGGACAGGGGTCGGGGGTCGGCAATCCCCTAACCCCTTTTTCGGTCAAGCTCTGCGACTTCGGCCTCGCCCGCCACGTGCTGCAATCGGCGTCCCTCAACGTCACCGAAGCCGGCACGGTCGTCGGCACGCCGTTCTATGCGTCGCCGGAACAGTGCACCGGCCAGCCCATCGACGCCCGCACCGACGTTTATGCGATGGGGGCGACGCTGTTCCATCTGCTGGCGGGCCGGCCGCCGTTCCTGGCCGAAACCGTCCTCGGCATGACCCATCTGCACGCCAATCAGCCGCCTCCGCCGCTCCGGCAGTTCAATCCAGATGTGAGCGATGGGATTTGTCGCATCATCGAGAAGGCGCTGGCCAAAAGCCCCGACGCGCGCCACGCCGACGCCGAGGCCCTGCTGCTGGACCTGGAACGGCTGCGGCGCGGCGAGGCCGTCAGCGCGGTCGCGCATCCCCGGCTGCCGCCGACCGAGGCGGCCCACGTGCTGCGCTACGATTGGTCGTGGGAGCTGGAGGCGCCGCCGGAAGCGCTCTGGCCGCACGTCTCCAACACGGAGCGGCTCAACCGAGCGGTCGGGCTGCCTGCTGTGGAATTCACCGCCGAGCCGGACCCGTCCGGCGGCGCCCGGCGCTTCGGCGCCTTCCGCAAGGCCGGCGTCCTCAATGCCTGGCGCGAGCATCCCTTCGAATGGGTCGAGGGCCGCCGGCTCGGCGTGCTGCGCGAATACAGCCGCGGCGTCTTCAAATGGCTGGCCAGCTGGACGGAACTACAGCCGCGAGCCGGCGGCGGCACGACGCTCAGCCACATCGTCCGCATCGAGCCGCGCAACCTGCTCGGCCGGTTCGTGGCGGCGGTCGAGGTCGGCGTGAAGGGCAAGCGGGCCGTCGAACGCGTCTACCGCCGCATCGACGCCCATGTCTGCGGCAAGCTGGGCCGGCCGGAGACGGGTGATCCGTTCGAGCCGCCGGCCGGGCTGAATGCGGCGGGGCGCCGGCGGCTGGACGGCTTGCTGGAGAAGCTGGCCGATTGGCGCATCGACCCCGCCGTGGTGGAATCGCTGGGCGAATTCCTGCGCTCCGCCCCGCCGCAAGAGGTCGCGCGCATCCGGCCGCTGGCCCTGGCCGAGCGCCTCGGCGTCGATCCCGAAGCGCTCACGGCCGCCTGTCTCCACGGCGCCCGCGAAGGGTTGCTGCTGCTCTTATGGGACATTCTCTGCCCGATTTGCCGCATTCCCTCCGGCGTCAAGGACGCGCTGCAAGCGCTGGGAGAACACGAACACTGTGCGGCCTGCGACCGCGATTTTCAGCCGGATTTCGCGGAGTCGGTGGAGATGATTTTCCGCATCCATCCGCAGATTCGCCCCAGCGAGCTGGGCGTCTACTGCATCGGCGGCCCCGCCCATTCGCCGCACGTCGCCGCCCAGGTCCGCGTCGCTCCCGGCGAGACGGTCGAGCTGGAGCTGGCCCTGACCGCGGGGACGTATCGGCTGCGCGGGCCGCAGCTGCCCTGCGCCGTGGACTTCGCCGTGCGACCGGCCGCCCCGTCGCGCCGCTGGGACGTGCTGCTGGTGCGCGGCGCCGCCGCGCCGCCGCCGGTCGCGCTGCAAGAAGGGCGGCAACGGCTGGGGCTGACCAATGAGCATCCGGTCGAAGTGGTGGTGCGCGTCGAGCGGACCGCCCCGCGCGCCGACGCCCTGACCGCCGCCCGCGCCTCGACCTTGGCCCTGTTCCGCGAGCTGTTCCCCGATCAGGCGCTGTCGCCCGGCAAGCTGGCCGGGATGGCCGCCCTGACCCTGCTGCTGACCGACCTCGACCCGGCCGATCGGCTCTATGAGCGCTTCGGCGACGCCCGCGCCTTCGGCGTGCTGCACGGCTTTTTCCAAACCGTCGGCGAGGTCGTGAAGCAGGACGGCGGGGCCGTGGTCAAGACCGTGAGCGAGGGGGCGCTGGCGTCGTTCATCGACCCGGAATCCGCGGTCCGGGCCGCGCTTCGCCTGGCCGGAACTGCGGTTTCGGGGCTGCGGCCGCGCGTCGCCGTCCACCGCGGACCGGTGATGGTCGCCACGATCAACAATCATCTCGATTACTTCGGCGCGACCGTCAGCCGGGCCTCGCGCCTGCCGCAGCGCGTCCACGGCGGCGACGTGGTGCTGACGCATCCCGTGGCGTCGGACCCGCAGGTCGCCGCGCTGCTGCACGCTCGCGGCCTGCCGATCGAGGTGCTGCCCGACGAGGCGGCCGAAGCGCCGGCCGAGTTCCTGCACCGCATCAAGGCGCCGTCCCGGCCGGCTGAATAATCTGCGGCGCCCACGCCGATAAATAGTTCAGCTGCGCAGAGATTGACGCCTTTCCGGATTATGCGGCCGGGCTGGGGGAACGGCGCAACCGTTCGACGAACCATGCGAATCCCAGGATGGAAGGCGTGCGGCATCGCAGCCGCGCTATGTTTCCTCCCTTCGCCGGCTTGCGGCATCCACGCCGCCTCCCCCGACGCCCCGGCCGCCCTCCCCGCGCTGCCGACGCCATCCGCCAATAGCGATCAATCCAACTCCGATAAGGATTTTTCCTTGTGGCGCGACGGCACATTCGGCGACGACCCCCAGGCGCCGGTGCCGACTTTCCTTTGGGATAATCTGTCGCTGTTCGGCGGGCTGGACGGGTCGAAGGAGCCGGACGACCTCGGCGTCAACGCCCACTTCGGCATGCGCGGCGCCCTGAGCTGGGGCGTGCCGCTGGTGGAATCGTGGGGCCTAGGCGCGGAGCTGGGCGGCGCCGTGAACTACTCCAACAACGCCGTCCGCGTGCTGGAGTCGATCGACCACGTCCACGACGATTTCCAGACTTTCATCACGGCCGGCGTGTTTCAGCGCAGCGACGTCGGCGTGAACTGGGGCCTCGTCTACGACTTCCGGCTCGACGATTCCTACGCCAATCTGACCTTCACGCAATGGCGCGGCCAGGTCGGCTACGCTCTCAACGACAATAACGAGCTGGGATTGTGGGGAACCCTGCGCGACCGCGGAGAAATGGCGTCGGTCGGCGGCCAAACCTTTGCGCTTCGAGGCATCTCGCAAGGCGATCTTTACTGGCGGCACGTCTGGGACAACGACATTGTCACGCGCTTTTGGGTCGGCATGGCGGAGAGCCACGGCCGCTTCCTGTTGGTGGCGCCGGGCGAGCCGCCGGTGCATCACCCCGTCGTGTTCGGCGCCGACCTGTTCGTTCCGCTGACCGACTGGCTGGCGATCTGGGGCGAAGCGAACTTCATCACGCCGAACGACACCGGCACGGTGGACGCGACGCTCGGCTTTGCGCTCTACCCCGGCGCCGGCGCCCACCGCACCGCCCACAGCCGCTTCGCCCCGCTGCTGCCGACGGCCAACAACGCCACCTTCCCGGTGGACCTGCGGCAATAGCACTCACCACAAAGACACAAAGCACACAAAGAAGAAAGACAAAGAAGATAAAAACAGGGTTTCGGGCGGCGAAGACCTGGAACTCTGGATTTCGCCTTCTTTTCTTCTTTGTGTCCCTTGTGGTTTTCAAACAATTCTGGCAATTCTGTTGACGGCTCAAGTAGGACAGATTACCATCTCCTTTACATCTCTTTCGCCGCCCGCCGCCGTTTGCCGGGCGGTGAAAATCAAGGATCGGCGGACTCGGCTTTGTGCCGCACGTGGTGAGTAACGCAGCCGCGTCCATCCCCACGAGCCTCTCCCATGTTCAGCAACAACCACCGTCGCCCCGTCGGCCGTCACATGGGCACCGCCCAGCCAGTCCGGCCGCGCATCCGCCCCATGCTGGAAGCGCTGGAGCTGCGCATTGTCCCGGCCACGGTGACCAGCTTGGCCGACAGCGGACCCGGATCATTGCGCGACCTCGTCGAAACAGCGCCTGCGGGAGACGTGATTGACTTCAGCACGAACCTGGGCGATATGCCCACGATCACGTTAACCACCGGCCCGATCCTTTTGCCAAACAGTCTCACAATCGACGGCGGCAACAACATCAGAATCAGCGCCGGAAACGACAGCCGCATCTTTTACGACCCAAACAACACGGACAAGCTGATAATACAGAACCTCACAATGGAGGACGGTTCGGCACAGACAAAGGCTGCCCAGGACGGCGGCGTCAAAGCGGATCAAGGCCAGGGTGGCGCCGTATACGATCTCGGGAACCTAATTCTGATCAACGACAACTTCAGTTCCAACTCAGCCGCAACGGACGGCGGCGCCGTATACGCCTCCGGCGCCGTCACGGTGACCAATTGTTCGTTCATGTCCAACCGTGCGATCAGCGGCAGCGGCGGCGCCCTCTACTCGTTCGGCGCGCTCAGCGTCACTGGCGGATCGTTCGTGGTCAATCACGCAAGCGGTAATGGAGGCGCGATAGAATACGCCCATCAGATGACCGGTCCGAAAGACACGGCAACGGCCGCCCTGGCAAACGTGAGCTTCTCCGGCAACACCGCCGGAAACGCCGGCGGCGCCGTAAGCACGGTGTGCGCCTTCATGTATCTTGACCCGGACTCCCTTACATTAGTGGACGAAGGGGGAACAGCGGGCTTCCGGATCACCGGCTGCCTGTTCTCCGGCAACGGCGCAAAGTATGGCGGAGGTTGGTACGCCTCTATAGGCAACCTAGCAAAGGGCGCCTCTTCCGTGACGGCGATGAACGACACCTTTTTTCGGCAACTCGGCCGATCAAGAAGGCGGAGGAATCTACTTTTCGCTCGCCTCCGCCAACCCCCGCCAGTTCACGTTCTCGCTGTTGTGTCTTACGATCACCGGGAATACGTCGGGCCAACAAGGCGGCGGTGTGGTTAGCGGCGATTCGCAGCAGAACGGGGCCGTCCCACGCGTGGACAACTGCGTCATCGCCGGCAACCACGCGGGGACGCAACAGGGCCAGGATTATTACAACTCCTATCCCATAATTGACGCCGGCTACAACCTTATAGGCAAGACGGACGGCAGCAACGGTTTCACTCAGGCGTCGGATATCTTAGGTAGTAACGCCCAGCCGAAGGATCCACTGCTGGACCCCGCCGGCCCGACGAATCATGGAGGGCCCACGCTCACCATCGGACTGCAGAACGGCAGCCCAGCTTTCCAGAACGGCGACCCCCTGTTCAAGGGCCCCGTCAACGTCGACCAGCGCGGGTACCCGCGGCCTAACACACAAGTGACCATAGGGGCCTACGATCCGGGCGCAACGGCCGCGAACGCCGGGGGCGGCGCTATGCTGACCCCGACCTCCACGTTCGTGGGGTCGAGCGCCGACCCATCGGTCCCTAACCAAACGATCAGCCTCACCGCGACGGTCATCGCCGCCGACGCCGGGACGCCCAGCGGCACGGTGACCTTCTTGGACAACGGCTCCGTGTTGGGTACGGCGAATCTTTCTCCCACCGGCGGCGGTTCAGACGCTGTGTTCACGATCTCCTCAGGCCTCAGCCTCGGCGATTATCTCATAATCGCTCAGTACAGCGGCGACGACAATTACGAGGCTAGCTCCTCGACCGTGTTCGAGCAGATCGTTAGCGTCGCGTCCTCCACTGCCTTGACCTCCAGCGCAAATCCGTCGACCCCGGGCCAGAGCGTGACCTTCACAGCGACGGTCACGGCGTCGGACGGCGGCACGCCCACCGGCGTGGTCTGGTTCTACGACGGCGATTCTCCGCTGGGATCGGCCACGCTCGACGGGACCGGTACGGCTACGTTAGCGACATCGAACTTGTCGCTGGGGACCCACATCGTCACAGCCTACTACGACGGCGACGACACCTACGCGCCCAGCCAATCCTCTCCGCTGACGCAGACGGTACAGCAGGCCGCGGGTACAACATACCTTTCGTCCAGCATCGATCCTTCTGTTATCGGTCAGCCGGTCACGTTCACCGCCGTCGTCTCCTCCAGCAGCGGCTTCACACCGACCGGCACGGTCGCCTTCTACAACGGCGCGACTCCGCTGGGCACGGCCACACTGGATGACACCGGGACCGCTACTTTCACTACGTCGGACCTTCCGCTCGGCGACAACCCCATTACAGCCGTCTACGACGGAGACGCAAACAACGCCGGCAGTACCTCCAACGTGCTGGATCAGGTGGTGCAACTCGCCGGGACCCAGACGACCTTATCCTCCGACCTCGATCCCTCCGCCCCAGGCCAAACCGTCACTTTCACCGCCACGGTGACCTCCTTGCAAGGCGGCACGCCCACCGGAACGGTTTCGTTCTACAATGGCGGCACGCTGCTGGGCACGTCCACCCTCGATAACGCCGGCACGGCGACGTTCACGACGTCGAACCTCCCAAGCGGCGACAACCTCATCACGGCCGTCTACAGCGGCGACGCATCCAACGCGGCCAGCACATCGCCTACGCTGACGCAGGCGGTGCTATACAGCACCTCCACGTCCCTGGCCTCCAGCGCCAATCCCTCGGTCGCCGGGATCGCAGTCACCTTTACTGCGTCCGTGTCCTCGGCCGGGGGAACGCCGACGGGCCTCGTTTACTTCTTCGACGGGCCGACGCTGCTGGGAACCGGCGCGCTCGTCAACGGCGCGGCCACGTTCACCACATCGAGCCTCTCCGTTGGGGATCATTCGATGACTGCTTTTTACGGCGGCGACGGCTTCAACGCGGGCAGCGGCTCGGGCGTGCTGACGCAGACGGTGCAGTTGGCGACGACCACGACGTCCCTGTCCTCCAATGCCGATCCCGCCTCGGTGGGGCAGGCGGTCACCTTCACGGCCACGGTGACCACCTCCGGCGGCGACGCACCGACGGGAGTGGTTTACTTCTATGACGGGACCACGCTGCTGGGGACCGGTACGGTGGTGAACGGGGTAGCGACGTTCACCACGTCGAGTCTCTCCCAGGGTAACCATACCATTACAGCCGTCTACGGCGGCGACGACGCCAACGCTGGCAGCGATTCCGACCCCTTGACGGAGATCATCACGGGAGGGGGTGGGGGCGGCGGCTCTCAACCGCCGCCCCCGCCGCACTGAGCGCGGCCACTCAGAGGCGGTCTAGTAATCTCCCCTCTCGCCCGGTACGCCGGGGGAGAGGGGCTTCCTGGATGGCCGCTCAACCGCCGCAAAGCTATCGACTCTTCCGACGGCGTCACTGTAGGTTTGGAGGGGCGTCCGCCTCCGGGCAGCGCCGGCGAGGAAAGCCGCGCGGACCGCCAAGCCACGAATTTCCTACCGCCCACGGAACGCATAAAGGAACCTAATCATGAGCGTGAAGCGATGGGTATTGGCGGCCGCAGCAGCCCTGGCGAGCCTTCTTCCGACGACAGCGGCACGCGCCGACGATGACGAGGAACAAGCAGTAAAAGCCCTGGAGAAACTTCACGCTCATGTGGCCGGGGACCCGGATACTTCTGCCCGGCCCGTGATCACCGTGCGCTTTCCTGTCGGCGAGCACCCGACGGATGACACCCTGCAGCTGCTGAGTCGCTTCAAGCACCTCAAGTTCGTGGACATCGGGGGCCCGCATGTGACGGACAACGGTCTGAAGGTGTTGGACGGCTGTGAGGAGCTTGAGGTGTTGTGGCTTCGGGACTGCAAGCAGGTGACGGATGCCGGCCTAAAACATGTGGGCGGGCACGCAAAGCTTCGCGAGCTAGCGGTAAGCAGCGGTCCGGGGCTTACGGAGGAGGGACTCAAGCATCTCGCCGGCCTGACCAATCTTCAGACCTTGTGGCTTGGAATCCCCGTTACCGACGCGGGGCTGAAGCAGCTGGCCGGTATGACGCAGATGCAGCAACTCGCAGTGGCCGGGCCCAAAATAACGGCCGCCGGGCTGAAGAATCTGGCGGGGATGAAGAATCTTCACACCCTGCAACTCGGCGGCGTCACGGACGACGCCCTAAAGCCACTGGCCCAGCTGAAAGAACTCCGGTCCCTCAGTCTATACAAGACAGCCGTGCAGGGTCCGGGCCTGCAGGACCTTGCCGGGCTGGAGCATCTCGAAAAATTAGACCTTAGCGACACCGCCGTCACGGACGCGGGACTGAAGGGCGTGGCCGCTCTTAGCAGGCTCAAGAGCTTGTCGCTGTACCACACGAAGGTGACGGACAAGGGGATGCTGGAGGTGGTTGGATTGCAGGATCTGGAGGAGCTGAATATCTGCAACACTGCCGTAACGGATGACGGGCTGGTGACCCTGTCGGCTTTGGAGAACCTCAACACTATTAACGCGCGATATACGAAGATCACCGATCAAGGCGTTAGGGATTTCAACGAGGTACACCGCAGCGTCCTGATCGACAACAGCAGGCCATGAGAGCGGGGCGCCCACCGCACCGCCCACAGCCGCTTCGCCCCGCTGCTGCCGACGGCCAACAACGCCACCTTCCCGGTGGACCTGCGGCAATAAGCAATTTCCGAATCCGCTTGACACCCGCCCGCCCCCGCGGGAAACTAGGGTGACTCGTACCCCCTGCCTTGCGCCCTCAAACTCTCCTGACCGCGCCGGCCGCCGCGGCACGCTGCGGCTTGCGCCTCCCAAGGGGGATTGCACATGCCGCCGCAACGCCTGGTCATCGACGCCGACGATCGCAAGCGATTCTGCCTCCAGGTCCGCGACGGCGCCCTCACGATCGGCGCCGATCCCGCCCACGCCGATCTCGTCCTCAACGCGCTTCGGGTCGTGCGCATCCACTGCGAAGTGGAAATCGACGAGGGCGCCCTGACGGTCGCGAGCGACCCCACCACGCCCGGCGGGCCGGTGCGCGGGCGCGAGATCCATCTGGGGGAAGAACACCACATCGGCTCGGCCCATGTTCGCCTGGTCATGGCGCCGCGCGGTCTCGGCGCTCTCGGTCCCGCACCGTCGTCGCGTCCGGATATCCCAGCGGCGGCCGAGGGCGATGCGGCGCGGGCGGCGGCCAATCTGGTCAAGCGCCTGCTCGTCACCGACGGCGCCGACCTCGGACGGGCGTATTCGCTGGCTCACAACGGCGTCGTCACCATTGGCAACAGCCATAGGCACGCCAGCGTCGTGCTGCACGACCTGTACGTGGCCCGGGTCCATTGCGAGCTGCTGGTGGACGGCGACCGCGTCGTCGTCAGCCACCGGCAGGGCCGCAGCCCCACGCGCGTCAACGGTCGCGAGGTCAGCACCCAGGAACTCCACCTCGGCGACGTCCTCCGCATCGGCAACTCGCATCTGCGATACGAAATGGGCGTGGCGCCGCCGCCGTCGAGCGATCCCTCCGACTCGGCCGTCATCGGCGTGGCGCCGGCGACGCCGGCCGGCGCGGCGGACGAAGCCGACGCCGGCGCCGACACCGTGGCGGAGGGGTCGCCCGCCGCCGCGCCCGATCCCTTGCTGCAGCTGGAAGGGCAGGTCCTGGGCAATTACCATTTCGGCCCCGTGCTGGGCCGCGGCCTTACGAGCCTGGTTTTCCAGGCCAAGCACCGCCAGACGAACCAGCCGACCGTGGTGAAGGTGCTGTCCCGCGATTTCCCCCAAAACGACGCGGAATTGCAGACGTTTATCCGGGCGCTGCGGATCGTCGCGCCGCTGCGGCATCCGCATCTCGTCACCCTGCTGGCCGCGGGAAAGACCGGAGCGCACTGCTGGATCGCCCGGGAATACGTCGTCGGCGAGAGCCTGGCCGCGCAGATCGCCCGTCTGCACACGGAAGGCAAGCTTGGCTGGAAACGCGCCTGCCGGGCGGCGGTGCATCTCGGCCAGGTGCTGGATTACCTCGCCAACCATCAGATCAAGCCCGCCCGGATCACGCCCGCCAACGTCCTCGTCGACAATGAAACCAGGGCGGCCAAGCTGGCGGACGTGCTGCTGGACCAGGCCCTCCAAGGCAGCAAGCTCGAGGACGTCGTCCGCGAGAAGCGGCAACTGGCCGAGCTGCCCTACTGTGCGCCCGAGCAGACCGAGCCGGAAACGCCCGCCGACGAGCGCGCCGGGCTGTATTCGCTGGGGGCGCTGCTCTATGCCCTCCTGACCGGCCAACCGCCGTACAACGGCGTTTCGCCGTCGGAGATCATCGCCCGCGTGCAGGAAGGCAAGCTGGTCAAGCCGAGCAAGATTCTGCGCGAAACGCCGGCGCCGTTTGAAAGCGTGGTGCTGCGGCTGCTGGCCCGCTGGCCCGACGACCGGTTCCAGAGCGCGGCGGACCTGCTGGCCGTCGTCGAGCCGATCGCGAACATGCACGAGATCAAGGTGTGAAGCCGGTCAAGGCCGGACGAACGCCGCGTCGTCCACCTTGACGGGGAATTGATAGGATGCGGAGGTCAATTCGCATATTTTCTTGCCATCGGTCGTCTCGATGTAGTGCGTCGGCAATTTGACGCCGTCGAAATCCTTGAAGTCGCCGATGAAATGCTCCTTGGCGTGCGACTGCCCCGCCTCCTTGCCGCTCCACTCTCCCTTGGTCAGCAGATGGGTCGTCTTGTCGAAGTAGAGCTTCACGTCGGCGTGGCCCTTGCTCGACGCCTGGACGCCGACCGCCGGCCGGCCATTCACCTTGATTTCCGGCAGCGGCGTCAGGTCGAATCCCTTGTCGCGCAGCGGCAGCAAGGTTTCCAGCCATAAAACGTAGATCTCTTCATGCAATTCCTTCAGCCGTTCCGGGCCGAGGTCTTCCACCTTGCCGCCCAGCGCGTGCCAGCCTTTGTCGCCGGCCACGGCGATGGCGAAATGCACCTGCTTGTCGATCTCCGCCGAGCGCTGCAAGCGGTCCGGCACGTCGAGCGTCATCTCGTCGGTGAACGGCCGCTTGTCGTCGCCCTGGTAAACGACGCCCTCGCCGTGCCGTATGGCGGTGCGGAACTTGGCCAGCGCGTCGGCGCCGCCCTGGGCCTGGATGGCCTGATCGAGGATCGCCAGGGCGTCTTCGCGGTCGCCGGCCTGGACGGCCGCAGAGCCGAAGACCAAGGTGCATAGCGCCGCCGTCAGAATGGTTCGCATTCCGTTCTCCGTTGAACTGAGATGAAGGCGAATTGTCTTTGTATTGCCCCGTCAGGAATGATCCACGCCATTGCGCGCCGAAAATGTTCCGCGAAGGATTCGGCCGCCGTGCGACAATACATTTCTGGTCGGGCCTGACCGCGGTTGAGGCGGACGCATGAGCAGCGAGGAGCGCGTCTGGCGGGAGCGCGGCCTGCGCGACGCCGTCCGGGCCGGCGATGAGACGGCCTGGAAGACGCTGTATGAGGAGTCGTTCGCCGGGCTGTACGCCTATGTCCGGTGGCGCTGCGGCGGTCTGCGCGACGCCGCCGACGACATCGTGCAGGAAACCTGGCTGACGGCGGTGCGCCGCATCGGCCGTTTCGATCCGGCGCGCGGCCGCTTCGCCGACTGGCTGCGCGGCATCGCCGCCAACCTGCTGCGCAACCATTTTCGCCGGGCGCGGCGGCAGCCGATCTCCGGGCGCTTGCGCGACCCGGCTCGCCCCGCAGATGAGCCGGGGCGGGCCGAGCGCATCGCCGGCGCCCTCGCCGCCCTGCCGGAACACTATGAAGCGGTGCTGCGGGCCAAGTACCTGGACGGCCGCACCGTGGCCGACATCGCGGCGGCCGGCGGCGAGACGCCCAAGGCCGTCGAATCGCTGCTCAGCCGCGCCCGCCAGGCGTTCCGCGACGCCTATGGGACCGAGGATTGACGCTATGACCGAGCCGACGAATATCGTTCCCGATCCGCTCGACGAACTGCTCCATCGGCCGGACGCCGACGACGCAGAAGTGCTGCGCCGGCGGCTGCTCGAACGGACCACGCGTTCCCTGCGGCGCCGCCGGCGTTTGCGCGTCGTCGGCTGGGCCGCGGCGCTGGCCGCCTGTTATCTCGCGGGAATCGGGACCATGTTCTGGTTCGCGCCGCGGCGGGTCGAGCTGGTGGAAGTGCAGAAGGCGCCGACGCCCGCTCCGGCGCCGCAACCGCAGCCGCAGTCGGCCCCCACCGCCGGCCCCACGTCCGCCGTCGCCCTGGAATGGAAGGCGTTCGATGCGGATAAACCGCGGCCGGACCTCTACCGGCAAGCTGGCGACCAGTACCTCCGCGACGACGATCCGGCGTCGGCCGTGCGCTGTTACGGCCAGGCGCTGAAGGACGCCTCGGACAAGGACCTGGAAATCTCGCCCGACGACGATTACCTGCTCATGATGGTGAAAGAAGCCCGATTAAAGGAGACAAACGATGCGAAAAAGCATGGTTGAGTGGTCGGCATTGGCGGCGATGCTGCTCGGCGCCGCCGTGACGGTGGGCCAGCAGCCGGCAGCCACGCCGCCCAAAACGGAGGCGCCGCCGAACAAGGAGCAGCCGGCCAAATCGAAGCTGGAGGAGATCCTGGAAAAGGCGCTGAAGGACAATCCCGACGTACAGCTGGCGGCGGCCAAGGTGGCGGAGGCGGAAGCGGAGCTGCGCCGCGCCCGTTTGCAGGTGGTGCAAAAGGTGGCGACGGCGTACCAGGCCGTCCAGGCGCAGCAGGCCGCCGTTGATAGCGCCGCCGCGGAGCTTGCGGAGATGAAGGCCGCTGGGGCCGCCGTGGACAAGGCGTCGCTGCGGACCGCAGACCAAAAGCTCATCGACGCCAAGGCCAAGCTGGCGCAGCTGGAAGCGGAATTGCCGTACTTGCTGGGCAAGGACCCGACTGTCAGCGCCGCGTTTGCGCCGGACGGCAGCCGACTGGCCGTTCAAGAGGGCGACTTGACTAAGATTTGGGACGTGCGCGACAGCAAGGCCGAGCTGCTGCGCCGCTATTATCTGGACCTTTACGGCCGACTACCGACGAAGGACGAAATGAAAGCGGCCCTGGACGCCAAAGTCGTCGTGCAAGGTCCCACGGCCGACCGCATCCGCGCCGCCCTGGACAAGCCGTTCAGCTACGAGGCCCAGGGACGTACCATGAGCGACGTAATCAAGGAGATGAACGACGCGTTTCTAGGGTCTACCCAGGGGCTTGTCATCAAGGACGCCGCGCACGACGTCACCGACGGCAACGGCGTGTCCGTGCATTTCGACCGCATGCCCCTCGGCGCGGCCCTGGAATGGGTGGAAGACACCTTGCCCAACTACCGCTTCTACGTCCGGGATTACGGCCTGGTTTTCGCCGCCCGCGATCAGGCGCCTCCCGGCGCCCCGCTGCTGCACGACTTCTGGAAAGGGCAGAAAGCCGACGACAAGGACGCGACGAACCCGGTCAAGGGCCAGCCGGGCAAGCTCAGCGAGGGCGTGGTGAAGGAAGTGAACAAGGACGGCAGCATCATCGTCTCCCTCGGCCGCAACGACGGGCTGGCCAAGGGCGATTCTCTCGATGTGATCCGGCAAGAGGACCCGAACGGCCGGGCCTTGCTCCTGGGCACGGTGCGCGTCGTCCAGGTCAGCGACGGCGAAGCGATCGCGCAGCCGTTAGGGGACGTCAAGCCAATTCAGCCGGGCGACCATGTGCATCGCATTTCTTCATCCAACCAGCAGATCAAGTAGGCTTGGAAAGGCGAGCGGCCGGCGGAGCAAAGAAACTCCGCCGGCCGCTTTCGTTTTGCATCGCGGGGTCGCTGCCGTCAAACGCGACCGTAAATGTATTCGCTCATCAGGAAAATCGTTTGCTGGTGGTCGGCGGTTTCATGGGCGTTGAGGTCGCCGATGGAAATGACGCCGAGCAAGTTCTCGTCGTCGCCGAGAACAGGCAGGTGGCGGACGCGGCGGTTTTTCATGGCCGACTTGGCCTCTTCCAGCGGCGTCGTCGGCGCGCAGCACACGACCTCGGCGGTCATGGCCTCGCCGACGGGCGTCTGGGACGGGTCGCGCCCATCGCTCACGAGCCGGAGGAGGTCGCGCTCGGTGAACATGCCGGCGACGCGCCCTTGTTCGAGCACGACCAGTGAGCCGATTCGGTGTTCCGTCATCAGCTTGGCGCCCTGGAGCGCGGTCGCGCCCGGGCCGATCGACCAAACGTGCGAGCCCTTCGTCTGCAGAATGTCGCGGACCTGTGTCATGACGTCTCCCTTCGGTGCATGGCGGAGCGTGCGAACGCCCCCGGACAGCCGATCGTCAATGAAGCGACTGAAATCGTTGCGATTGGAAGCCGGCGCGAGCGACCGGCTTGGCAGTGTGGAGATTACCACTCGGCAAGGCGCAAGGAAAGAAAAATCCGGCGGAATTCACGCCCCATGCACAAACGAGAACTCCAGCCCGCGTTGGGAGATGTGAAAAATGTGGAATCCGGCCGCCTCCAGCGCCCGGACCGCCCGCAGCGTCTTCGCCAGGCCGATCGACGGGAAGTGGTGGTGGAACTCGACCAGCAGCTGGCGGACGGGGACGCCGGACGCCAGCAGATCGTCGATCACCTCGTATTCGCCTCCCTCAATGTCCATTTTGAGGACGTCGATGGGCCGCCGGCCGAGCTGGTCCCACAGCGTGGCCAGGCGGCGGACGGGAGCGGTGACGGACGGCCCCTCTTCGCCCCAGGCGATCGGGGTGTAGTTGACCGCTCCGGCCTTGCGCGGGGCCAGGAAGCGGAGGACGCCGTCGTGGGCGGCCAGGCCGCAGTCGTGAAAGTGGAAGCGCGGCGGCAGGGTTTGGCCGCGGATCCAACGAATCGCCGCCGGGGTTGGGTCGAAGGCGTGGACCTCGACGCCGAAGCGGCGGATCATGGCCAGGTCCCAGGCGATGTTGTCGCCGACGCCGAACGACCAGACGACGGAGTCCGGCGTCAGGCCGTTTGGGCAGACGGTCCAGACGCCGGAGCGGGCGCCGTCGCGAACGGTCGGCACGGACAGCCGCGGCGTCACGCCGTGACGGGCGAGCTGACGGCGACGGAGATAATGCTTCAGCGCACGCAGGACCATGAGACGCCCCGGCGGGGTATTGGGCAAGATGGAGATACCGTCTCCGCCGCGCGGAATCCAGCCCAAGTCACCGACTTGTTCTCGTTCCCAGGCTCTGCCTGGGAACGCGCTGTCCGCGAGGCTCTGCCTCGCGTCTGATCCAGTCGGCAGGCAGAGCCTGCCGGGCGGTGCGTGCCGGAGCAGAGCCCCGGCACGAGGAGTGAGGAGTCTGACCTCACCGGCTTCGTCGGTTCATGTCCGCCAGCGTCTCCGCCGTCGTGCCGCTGCCGACGAAGAAATCGCGCCAGTCGCTGAACTGATCCACCGTGTTTTCCAGGTCGTACTCGCCGCTGATGAGGTCGCCGATGCAGGCCTGCATCATGCGGCCGCCGATCGCGTCGGCGTGGTGCGTGGCGACCTCCGAGGAAAAATTCAGCAGATCGTACACCTTGCACGCCGCCGGCAGCGTCCGCTGACGCTTGACGGACAACGCATTGAGATTCGCCATCCCGTAAATCCGCTGCAAGTCGCCGGTCAGGCGGTGGAAGGCGGCGAACAGCGGCGAACCGGCCGTCTCCTCTGCCCCATCCCCTCCCCGTGCGGGCCCCCTCACCCTACCCTCTCCCCCTGGGTGGGTGAGAGGGTAGGGTGAGGGGGCGCCGGCGTTATGCACGCGCGTCAGCGTGCGGTAGAGCCGGCCGACTTCGTTGACCGACGCCCAGCTCTTCGCGGCCGCCTCGAAGCGCTGCCGCAGCGCGGCGTAGCCGTCCTCGTTGTTGAACCCGTCCAGCACGCGCGTCAGGGCGAAGGCCACGCCGTCGTCGCCCTTACCGACGCTCAGCTCGCTGCGGAACGTGGGGCTGTAGCCGACGGCCCCGTTGCTGCACACCAGCCGCAACAGCGACAGGTGGACCGACGGCCGGCCGAAGCCGTCGATGGGCGTGCTGAGGATGTACTTGTTCTGGAAACCGTCGCCGGCCACCTGGAACACGCCGTCGCAGCGCGGGGCGTGCCGGCTGCTGACGACGCCGTCGGCGTATTTGACGTCGGCCGCGTCGTAGCGGTCGAGCAGGCCCATCAGGTCGTCGAACGGCATCAGGGCGGCCGACGGATTGGTGACGCCGAGCAGCCGGGCGTCGCCGTCGTCGTCGCGCTCCAGGCAGCAGCGGATGCGGTCGTTGGGCGCCACCGCGCTGATGCGGTTGAAGACCTCGTCGTGGCTGAAATAGCGGAAGATGTTGCCGGTGAAACCGAAGCGCAAATGGAGGCTGTTCCAGAAGCGCTTGGTCGGCTTGACCGGTTCATCGTTGACGACGACTTCATGGACGTGTCGCTCGCCGATCTTGTCCACGGTGGCGCGCACCGCCAGGTCCTTGATGCGGACGACGCTGTACTCGAAACGCTTGCTCATGGTTTGCTCCTTTCCGTAGCCGTAATCGAAAGCCGTAGGGTGGGTCGAGCGGAAGCGAGACCCACCGGCGCCGA